>NZ_MAIS01000064.1:0-34706 GCF_001680695.1 Paenibacillus sp. KS1
GAGATGAAGAAATTTAATAATTATAACATACTTGTTTATTCTTATAATATTGCCACAAAATTGGATGGCTTTATCAAGATTAATTAAAGAATTGAGGAATAAGTGATGAAGGGCATTATTTTGGCGGGAGGCAGTGGAACTAGGCTGTACCCTTTAACCAGAACGGTCTCAAAACAGTTATTGCCTATTTACGATAAACCTATGATATATTACCCACTTTCTGTATTAATGTTGGCTGGTATTAAAGATATTCTTATTATCTCAACTAGTGAGGATACGCCCAGATTTGAGCAGCTCCTTGGTACAGGTGGAGATTTGGGGATTAATATTACTTATGCCGTTCAGCCATCGCCAGATGGATTAGCCCAAGCTTTTATCATCGGAGAGGATTTTATAGGTTCCGATTCTGTAGCGTTGATTTTGGGAGATAATATTTTCTACGGTCAGGGCTTTTCAACTTTGTTGTCCAAGGTTGTCAAAAGCAATAAAGGGGCTACTGTATTTGGTTATAAGGTGAAGGATCCAAGAAGATTTGGGGTTGCTTCATTCGATGAGAATCAAAAGGTAATATCGATTGAAGAAAAACCAGAGATTCCTCAGTCCCAATTTGCAGTGACAGGCCTATATTTTTATGACAATGATGTTGTGAGCATTGCAAAAGAAATAACACCATCAGCTCGTGGAGAACTTGAAATCACAGATGTAAATAAGCGATATTTAGAGATGGGCAAACTTAATATTGAAATATTGGGTAGAGGTTTTGCTTGGTTAGATACTGGAACACATGATTCATTGCTGCAGGCATCTCACTTTATCGAAACCATCGAAAAACGACAAGGTTTCAAAGTTGCATGTATCGAAGAGATCGCATACCTCAAAGGATACATATCAAGAGAACAATTAATTCGTCTTGGGAATCAACTTAGCAAGAGTGATTACGGCAAATATTTACTAGAATTAGCAGAACAAAAAGAACTTGTTCATTAATAGTCCTAAGGAGAGTTCTTAAATGAAAAATAATCTGAAAACGATCCTGGTTACGGGTGGAACTGGTTTTATTGGTTCGAATTTCATTCTTTATTTACTAGGTAAGTATAACTATTATCGAGTCGTAAATATTGACAAGTTAACATATGCTGCTGATCTAGATAATCTTTCGGAAGTCGAAAGCAATCCACGCTACATATTTGTTGAAGGTGATATTACTAACCGCGGTGTAGTAGAACAAATCTTTAAACAATATCAAGTTGAAGGTGTAATTCATTTTGCTGCTGAATCCCATGTCGATAATTCAATTTCTAATCCGGGTCAATTTATCGAAACCAATATAAATGGGACGTTTGTTCTGTTGGATGTAGCTAGACAAACATGGATGAAAGGGCCATTCGAATACAAGGACGAATTCAAGAACAGTCGATTCCATCATATATCTACAGATGAGGTATATGGTAGTCTAGGGGCAGAAGGGTACTTTACTGAAGTAACACCTTATGCACCTAATTCACCTTATAGCGCTAGTAAAGCAAGCTCGGATATGATTGTTAGAAGCTATTATCACACATATGGCTTAAATGCTGTGACAACAAACTGTTCTAACAACTATGGACCTAGACAACATGAGGAGAAATTGATTCCGAAAATAATCAAGAACGCGTTGTCTCTCACGCCAATACCAATATACGGAAGTGGGGACAATGTGCGAGATTGGTTATATGTAGAGGATCATTGTTCGGGAATTGACCTGGTTTATCATAGTGGTAAGAGTGGAGAAACATATAACATTGGCGGAAGAAATGAACGTACTAATAATTATATTGTCAATAAAATATGTGAAATACTCGACGAGATTGCATTTGAATATAAGCAAAATAAAATCAGTAGTTTTAAAGAGCTCATAACAAATGTACAAGATAGACCAGGGCATGATTTAAGATATGCTATCGATGCATCTAAATTAGAAAACGAACTCAATTGGAAGGCTAATGAAAATTTTGAATCAGGGATAGAAAAGACGGTAAGATGGTTTTTAGAGAAACATAAGTAAATAAAAGGGCGAACATCGAAAAGGATGAAACGAGTGTTTATTTCAGTAGTTATACCCGTATATAATAGTGAAGAATCGCTAAATCAGTTGTATGACAGACTAACTAATGTCCTAACCCGATACAATGATTATGAGATTATTCTAATAGACGATAATAGTCAAGATAGCAGTTATGAAATTATGAAGCAATTACGATTTCTTGATCACAGAATTCATATCATAAGGCATATGCGTAATTTTGGCCAACATAACGCTATTATGTGTGGTTTGAATTACGCTCAAGGCGACTATATTGTAACTATGGATGATGACTTACAGAATCCGCCTGAAGAAATTCCAAATCTTCTTTCGAAAATACAAGAAGGATTTGACGTAGTCATCGGTAAACCGTTCGAAAAGAAACATGCAGCGTATAGAAATTTTGGCAGTTATCTGATAGGAAAAAGTTTTGAAAAAATTTTCAGAAAACCAGTTGGCTTGAAGATGTCAAGTTTTCGAATTATTTCAAAACGAATTGTTGAACAATTAGTACAATATAAAGGGCCGAATCCAATGATAGATGCATTAATATTAAGTAATACACTTAATATTGCCAACGCGGAGGTTCGGCATGATGAAAGAGAGTTCGGGAAATCAAATTATTCTATTAGAAAGAGTATTAATTTAGCCATGGACTTGCTGGTGAATTATTCTACAATTCCTTTGAAATTTATTAGTTCAAGCGGATTTTTATTTGCGTTGATAGGTTTATGTATTGCGACTTACGCTTTCCTTGGTAAAATATTCTCTTTTGTGAATATTGCAGGCTGGGCTTCGATAGTATCCCTTATCAGTTTTTTTTCTGGTATAATAATGATATCGTTTGGAATTACAGGTGAATACCTGATTCGAATTATTGGGCAAACTTCACAACAAAAGCAGTTTATAATAAGAGAATCTTCATACCTTGAAACGGAAACTAAGAAAGAGGTCACTCATGTGGGTCGATATTGATAGTAATAATAGGTTAATGTGGAGACTGACACCGTGGGATAAACGTGCTTTTGGCATAAATACATCCGAGTTGTTGGATATACAGTACACAAACAAATTAGATGAATTATTTACTGTAGTAGATCAATATAATCAAGAACATAATATTAAGTTATCTTTTTTTAGGCATGATGCTAATGATAGATTGTTAAAGAAACATGCTATTGAGAGAGGATTTCAGCTTACAGAGTGTACGTTAACAGCAGTTCACAATAATATATCAAAGGTTCCCAAAAGCCCACTAAAGCTGACATTCTCGCAAGCACAAAATGAGCATCTTTCAGATATTCAAACTATAGCAGGTGATTCTTTCCGTCATGGCAGATTTCATGAGGACCCTTTTGTTCCATTAGGATTAGCGCAACTTAGATATGAATATTGGATAAAAGATCTATTAACTGCAAGCAATATGTATATTTTCCATATTAAAGATAGGGTCGGCGGATTTTTTACGTACAATATTAAAGATGATTACATAGAGATGCCTATCTCAGGATTATCTCAAGATGCCTTGCGTCTTGGAGGATTTTTGTGGAGTAGCATGATTCATTTTATTCATGAGAAAGAACATATTAGTAAAATGAAAAATGTAATTTCTGCAGCCAATGTCGACGTCTTGAACTTATACACCAAATTAGGATTCAATATTACTTATCCTGTATTTGGTTACCATAAATACTACTCATCTGAAGGAGAAATACCATGGAACAAAAACTAAAAACAATTTTTTCAGAGACTTTGAATATTTCTATCGAACGTATTGTCGATGACTTAGAATACAATAGTATTATCGAATGGGATTCAATTTCTCACATGGCTCTAATTGCTGAAATTGATGACCAGTTTGATATTATGATGGATACAGAGGATGTTATTGACCTGAGTAGTTTCGCAAAAGCAAAAGAAATCTTACGAAAGTATGAAATCTCCGTATAATACCAAAAACGAAATGGCTCAATCTCGATACAGAATTATCGGGATGAGCCATTGTTACTTAGGGGAACTTTTTGTAAAGGTGGGTTTGAAATGAAGTTGTTAGATAATAAAATAATAATGGTAACTGGGGCGTCAAGAGGAATCGGAAGAGAAATGGCCGTCACATTTGCTCAGCAGGGAGCCACACTTGTTCTCGTGTCACGTAATGAAGAGGCATTAGTTCATCTTGAAAATGAATTGGATGAATATTCAAATAACGTTATAAAGATGAGCTATGATATAAGGGATTTAGAAAAGACGAAAGATGCTTTTAAATTCATAAAAAAAAATATAGGCCGATTGGATGTATTGGTTAATAATGCGGGAATCTTAAAAGAGCGATTGCTAGGTATGGTTGATTATGAAGTTTATCATGAAACAATGGAGACTAATTTGTATGCGTCAATCACCCACATGCAGTATGCAAGCCGTTTGATGAGCAGCCAAAAGCAAGGTAGCATTATTAATTTGAGTTCTATTATGGGGACAAACGGTAGCGAGGGTCAAGTCATTTATTCCTCTAGTAAGTCTGCGGTAATTGGAGCCACAAAATCTGCAGCAAAAGAGTTAGCAAAATATAATGTTCGTGTAAATGCAATTGCACCTGGCTTTATCGACACAGATATGTCAAGGAATATTAAAGAAGATATGTACCATAAACGCATATCTAGTATAGCATTGGGTAGAGCAGGAACGCCGAAAGAAATAGCCAATGCAGCTATGTTCCTAGCATCGGATCTATCAACTTATATCACGGGACAAGTGATTGGTGTTGATGGAGGAATGGTTATTTAGTTAGGACAATACGTATTAAGGAAGGAAAATGATTTGTTATGAATTTCTGGAACTTTCAAAGAATACCTGCTGATAGAACAGCCGTAGTGAATCATAAAGATGGTAATGAGTATACTTATGGACAATTACAGGAGCAAATAACAAAATTTTCGGAACAGCTTCAATTATTTAAGGATAAATCATTAGGATTTATTTTATGCACAAATCAAGTCGGTTCAATTGTAAGTTACTTAGGTGCTTTACAAAGCGGACATGTTCCTTGTTTACTTGCAAACCAAATAGAAGTTGAATTATTTAATAATCTTCTCGACCAATATGCACCGGATTGGATTTGTGCCCCTAGAGAGTCAATATATAACTATGATGGATACGTACTTGTCTATGAGTACTCTGACTATCAATTTTTAACAAAGGAAAGCAAGGACAGAAATTCACCAATTCATACTGAATTAGCCCTACTACTTACCACATCTGGAACTACGGGAAGCCCTAAACTGGTAAGACTTTCGTATGAAAACCTTCAAGCGAATGCAAGCTCAATAGCCGAATATCTAGAATTAAGCCATACTGAAAAACCTATAACAACATTACCTATGCAGTATTCTTATGGCCTCTCTGTTATTAATAGTCATTTGCACTGCGGGGCAACGATACTACTAACCGATGAAAGTATTGTTTCAAAAGAGTTTTGGGGATTTTTAAATCATAACGAAGCCACTTCTATCGCAGGAGTTCCGTATATTTATCAAATGCTCAAGAGATTAGGTTTTGAACGTATGGACGTACCTTCAATAAAAAAAATGACGCAAGCAGGTGGAAGGCTAGATCTGGCTCTCCAAAAGCATTTTGCTGATCTAGCAACAGAAAAAAAATATAAATTTTATGTGATGTATGGACAAACTGAGGCAACCGCTCGTATGAGTTTCATTCCACCTCACCAAATTTCTTCGAAAATTGGATCGATAGGAATTTCTATACCAAATGGTTCATTATCATTAGATCATGAGCAACAATTGATTTATGAAGGTCCTAATGTCATGCTCGGTTATGCTGAATGTAGAGAAGACTTGAATAAAGGAGATGAGCTCAAAGGCAAACTATTTACCGGGGATATTGCGGAAATAGACGAGGATGGTTACTTTTATATAATAGGCCGTAAAAAAAGATTTATAAAATTGTTTGGACTGCGAATCAATTTAGATGATATTGAGAAAATACTTGAAAGACAGTTTAAGCAAGTATGCTATGCTGTTGGTACTGATAGTAAAATGTATATCTTTGTGGAAAATGAAGAGTTATGCCAGCCTATTTCTAAAGTCATTATAGAGAAATTCAATCTTCATCCCACTTCTTTCAAGGTAATACATATTGCAGATGCACCTAGACTAGAAAATGGTAAGGTGAATTATAAAGCGCTTTTGGAAAGTGTGGTGTGACGTTTGGATTTGGAACAACTGTTTAAGATCGAACCGTACAGTATGGCCAGCTTAGAAAAAGCAAGTTTCTTAAAGGATGAACTCACGCGTTTGACTGGGTATCATTATGAAAATTGTAAAGAGTATAAGAATATAATTGATGCTTTTCCTGATGGAAAAAAGAATTTCTGTGAGGTAACAGAAGTTCCTTACTTGCCTGTTAGACTTTTTAAATTATTGGATTTGTATAGCGTTGAAAAATCTAATGTCATAAAAACGTTAACTTCAAGCGGTACAACGTCTCAGGTGGTTTCAAAAATCAATATTGATAAAGAGACCTCATTGCTCCAAACGAAAGCTTTGGTTAACATAGTTACTTCCTATATAGGCGGAAAACGTTATCCAATGATACTTGTCGATGCTCCAAATGTGATACAGGATAGGACTCAATTTAGTGCACGCGGTGCTGGATTGATGGGGTTAATTAATTTTGGGCGGAATCATTTTTATTTATTGGATGAAAACATGGAGATCAAGTTAAAAGAACTTGAAGATTTCCTTGAAAAACATAACGATCAGCCAATTTTATTGTTTGGTTTTACTTTCATGGTGTGGCAATACCTGTATCTAGCGTGTAGGGAGAAAAATATCCATCTGAAATTGAATAACGGGATTTTGATTCATAGTGGTGGATGGAAGAAGTTACAGGAAATTTCCGTGACTAATGAAGTGTATAAACAAAAAATGAACGAACAATTTGGTATAGATAAGGTAATTAATTTTTATGGCATGGTTGAACAAGTTGGTTCAATATTTATGGAATGTGAAGAAGGATATTTGCATGCACCTAATTTTGCTGATGTAATCATTCGTGATCCACATACACTGGAGGTTTTAGAACAAGGACTGCAGGGAATCGTACAAGTCATCAGTGTGTTGCCTAAAAGCTATCCTGGACATAGCTTGTTAACTGAGGATCTTGGGACGGTTTACGGCGAAGATAATTGTAAATGCGGGAGAAAAGGGAAGTATTTTCATATTCATGGGAGATTGCCTTCTGCCGAACTAAGGGGGTGCAGTGATACACATGCGTATAACAGAGGAGAGTAAGGTGCTTATATTAGCGCCTGTCGAAGAAAACGATTCTATTGAAAACAGAATTAGCAATTTAGTGAAGATGCAACCCCTAGAGCCTTTCGAATCTGTGATTTTGGAATTCATCTCCGAGCTTTCTCGAAGGATCTTGTCAAATAATCGGTACAGGAGATATCCAGAATTAATAGCACTGGCTTTTTGGATGAGGAAGAGTCATTTAAAGAATTTAGAGGAACAATATCTCGAAATGCGAAGAGGAAGACTCTTAGTACCACGGGGGTGTGTGTTACATTTTGCTCCATCTAATGTAGACTCTATATTCATATATTCATGGTTTATATCATTACTAGTGGGTAACTCCAATATTGTTCGTGTTTCTCAGCAAAGAGGAGAGCAAATTAACATACTTATCGACCTGTTATCAGACTTGTTAAGTGAAGAAAAGTTTAAAGTAATTCAAGATAGAACTGCCATTATTACATATCCTCATAATGAAGACATTACAAGGTTTCTTTCCGAAAATTGTAATATGCGAGTCATATGGGGCGGGGATGAAACAATTAAAAGAATAAGATCTGTCCCATTAAAAGCAAATGCTACAGAAATGGTCTTTGCCGACAAATATTCGCTATCTGCAATTGATGCAAGAGCCTTATTAGAACTTTCGAACACAGAAGTTAATCAAATAGCTCAAAATTTCTATAACGATGCTTATTGGTTTGATCAGATGGCATGCTCCTCTCCGCGATTAATTATTTGGTCAGGTGTAGAAATAGAGATAGAACGTGCTAAGGCACTATTTTGGGGCGCTGTAGAGCAAATCGTTTCTAAAAAACAGGAAAAGCTTAATCCGAGTGTAGGGATGACCAAATTAGTTACAGGTTATCACTACTCAGCTAAAGGTTTTTTTAACAGACTATCAACTAATAGTACTCAGGGGACATATCGAGCGGATCTAAAGAGTCTTGATCTTCCTTTTAGAGAGATACATTGTGGCGGTGGCTTTTTCTTAGAGTCACATGTGGAAAATATTTTAGAAATGGTCGATTTTGTTGATATTAAGGATCAGACTCTATCCGTATTCGGTTTTTCTGAAGAAGAATTGAGAAAACTGGTACAGGTAGTTAGAGGACGCGGCATAGATAGAATCGTTTCCATAGGACAATCATTGAATTTTGACAATGTTTGGGATGGGTACAATTTATTTGAGAACTTCTCGAAAGAAATTACAATAAAATTGCAAAGTAAGGAATAGGGTTATGGGCTACTTATATATAGCAGGTACTATTTTATTTACGGTCTATGGTCAAATTATTCTAAAATGGAGAATTAATAAATTCGGTGCACTTCCAACTGAATTTTTTGAAAAGATTCTCTTTCTTATTAAGTTGTTGCTCGATCCTTTGATTTTCTCAGGTTTTTTCTCCGCATTTATAGCATCATTCTTTTGGATGGCGGCAATGACCAAGTTTGATTTGAGTTTTGCCTATCCATTCATGAGTTTGTCATATGTTCTTGTGTTTGCATTATCAATCTATCTTTTTCAAGAGCCAGTGACAATTAATAAAATTATCGGACTTTCCTTTATTGTCATTGGAGTTATTATTACAAGTAGATCTCTATAAGATTCCTAAGGAGAACTTATGATACCATTTAATAAACCAACTGTTACTGGTATGGAAGAGCAGTACATATCAGAAGCGATAAAACAAGGGAAATTATGCGGGGATGGTAGTTTTACCCATAAATGCAATGAATGGTTTGAACAACATTTTGACGCTGAAAAGGCTCTCTTAACGACATCATGTACCCACGCATTAGAAATGGCAGCTATCTTGATTGACATACAACCGGGTGATGAAGTAATCATGCCTTCGTATACATTTGTATCGACTGCGAATGCATTTGTATTACGGGGGGCAAAAGTTGTATTTATTGATGTGGATCCAAAGACTATGAACATGAATCCGATATTAATAGAAGAAGCGATAACAAAGAAAACAAGGGCTATTGTACCGGTTCATTACGCAGGTGTAGCTTGCAATATGAATGAGATAATGAGTATTGCAAGTAAGCATAACTTATATGTTATTGAGGACGCAGCTCAAGGGGTTATGAGCAAGTATAATGGTCGATATCTGGGGACAATAGGTCATTTAGGATGTTACAGTTTTCACGAAACAAAAAACTATAATTGTGGAGAAGGCGGCGCTTTAGTAATTAATGATCCACAGTTTATAGAAAAAGCTGAGATCATTCGAGAAAAAGGAACCGATAGATCTCGTTTTTTTAGAGGTCAAGTAGATAAATATACTTGGGTTAATCAGGGTTCCTCTTACCTTCCAAGTGAGCTTAACGCAGCTTTTTTATTTGCCCAGCTAGAAAATGCAGAGTTCATTAATGAGCAAAGATTGAAAAAGTATGAATATTACTATAAGCATTTATCTGATCTCGCAAAGAAAGGTTATATCCAGCTTCCATTTGTTCCTGAGCAGTGTGAGCATAATGCCCACATGTTTTATATTAAAGTGAAAGATCTTGATACAAGGTCAAGATTGATTCAATTTATGAAGCAAGAGGGGGTTATTTCCGTATTTCATTATGTCCCTCTTCATTCTGCAAAGGCAGGACAAATCCATGGTGTATTTTACGGTGAAGATAGGTTCACAACTAAAGAATCCGAGAGATTAATGAGATTGCCTTTATATCATGCATTAACGGAAAGCGAAATGGATCAGGTAATAGATCTGATTAAACATTTTTTTGAATAATATCAGAATTTAAAAGCATCTCTTCACGTATAACATGGAGAGATGCTTTTTTTGTAAATATGGACTTATTATATCATTTTAAGTGCCCCGATCATTTCACCCGTGACATATCTCCCATTATTTATTACAATAGGAACATACATTCTATTCAACATTTATTTCTCAGCCTCATATATGGCACCCATTTCCCTCCACCCCTAGGCTTATTTCTGGTACACTACAATATAGAACATTATTATTAAGGTCGCTCATCGCACCACTTACATCCATGAGCGGCAGACCTGGAGGAAACGCAACGTGAAGACGCCTTTACAACCGATAGATGACTGGCGGCACGTATTCAAGCTTGACCCGGACAAAGAAATTGGCGATGAGGCGCTGGATCGTGTATGTTTATCTGGAACTGATGCCATAATGGTCGGGGGATCGAGCGGAGTCACTTTTGAGAACACGGTAGACCTTATGTCCCGCATACGGCGATATGAGCTGCCGGTTGTCCTCGAAGTGTCCGAATTGGATGCGGTCGTGCCTGGCTTTGATGCCTATATGATTCCTATGGTATTGAACACGAACAACGCCAATTGGCTCGTTGGTCAGCATCGTGAAGCGATTCAACAATATGGTTATATGATCCCGTGGGATTTGTTAATCCCAGAAGGGTATATTATTTTAAATCCAGATGCGACAGTAGCTAAGATTACAGGCGCAGATACGCAACTGTCTCCAGCAGAAGCGGCTGCATATGCGCAGGCAGGGGACAAGTTGATGCGACTACCTGTCGTGTATGTGGAGTACAGCGGCATGTTTGGTGACATGGAGCTGGTTAAGAAGGTGAAACGCTCTCTGACGCAAGCCCAGTTGTTCTATGGCGGCGGAATTCGTACAGTAGAACAAGCCCAAGATGCGGCTGCTTCAGCTAATACAGTAGTTGTTGGCAATGTTGTCTATGACGACTTGGAAGCTGCCCTCGCGACTGTAGATGCAGTAAAGGAAACTAAGCTAACGATATAGCTTTTCTAATGATCATTTAAAACAGACACTCTTAGGTATAAATAGTCTGGTGTGTTTACATGGCTGCACTGCCGGGAGTTTTTCTTACCAAATTATCGACCTAAATAAATACATCTCACATAACTGCAGAAAGGAGACATCGCACATTATGTTTGACTTTTTACGACCGGATTCCAATGCGAACTCTAATTATAACTTTAACTCAAACTCGAACGCATACGGAGGGTTTGGGGCATCCATCGACATTCAAGACGCTATTAAGCGTTTGAATCCTGAACAACGACGCGCTGTTGAAACCACTGAAGGGCCATTGCTCATTATGGCGGGAGCGGGATCAGGCAAGACGCGCGTATTAACTCATCGCATTGCGTATCTAATCGCTACGAGGAAGGCACCGCCATGGAGCATTCTAGCCATAACGTTTACGAACAAGGCTGCACGAGAGATGCAGGAGCGGGTATCCAAGCTGGTTGGCCCAGATGGAAGAGATATTTGGGTATCTACGTTCCACTCTATGTGTGTGCGTATCCTTCGCAAGGATATTGAACGTATCGGATTTACCTCGAACTTCACGATTCTCGACTCGGGGGACCAGTTGTCCGTTATTCGCGGATGCATGAAGGAATTGAACTTAGATACGAAAAAATTCGATCCACGCGCAGTACAAGCTGCAATTAGTACAGCGAAGAACGAATTGCTGACGCCAAGCCGCTTCGAACAGAAGATTGGCGACCACTTTGATGGAATTGTAGCCAAGGTATATACGATGTATCAGAAACGTCTGAAGAGCAACAACTCGCTTGATTTCGATGATCTCATCATGTCGACGATTCAATTGTTCAAGGACGTCCCTGAAGTATTGGATTTCTATCAGAAAAAATTCAAATACATTCACGTCGACGAGTATCAAGATACGAACCGTGCGCAATATATGCTGTGCCGGATGCTGGCTGATCAGCATCAAAACATTTGCGTCGTCGGGGATAGCGATCAGTCGATCTATCGCTGGCGCGGCGCCGACATTACGAACATTCTGAACTTCGAGGGTGACTACCCGAAGGCTACGACGATTATGTTGGAGCAGAACTATCGCTCGACCTCCAATATTCTGAATGCCGCGAATGGAGTCATTAAGCTCAACACTGGCCGCAAGCCGAAGAAGCTGTGGACGGAATCGGGTGAAGGCGAGAAGATTAAGCTCTATCAAGCAGATACAGAGCATGATGAGGGTTACTTCGTTACTTCGGAGATTAAACAGAACCATATGGCGAACAAGCATTACGCCGACCATGCGATATTGTACCGGACGAATGCGCAATCCCGTGTCATCGAGGAGATTCTGATCAAGTCGGATATTCCATACCAGATCGTGGGCGGCGTTAAGTTCTATGATCGCAAAGAGATTAAGGACTTGCTTGCCTATCTGCGTCTCATATCGAATATGGATGATGATATCAGCTTAGAGCGCGTTGTGAATGTGCCAAAAAGAGGCATCGGAGCTACAACAATGAACAAGCTGGCTGAAGCAGCGGCTACTCGTGGTACATCGATGATGAAGGTTATCGCTGACATGGATGCCCTAGATATTTCGCCGAAAACCAAAGGCGCGCTGCGCGAATTTCGTGCGATTATCGACAATTTGAATCATATGGTAGAGTATTTGTCCGTAACGGAATTGACGGAGAAAATGCTCGAACTATCCGAGTACAAGCTGGAGCTGCAGCGCGAGAACACGCTGGAATCGAAGGCACGTCTCGAGAACATCGACGAGTTCTTGTCTGTTACTCAGGAATTCGAGCAACGCAATGAGGACAAGTCCTTGATTTCGTTCCTGACGGATCTTGCGCTGATCGCAGATATTGATTCCATGAACGACGAGGAGGGCAACGAGCAGGAAGATGCCGTTATCCTAATGACGATGCACAGTGCAAAAGGGTTGGAATTCCCAGTCGTCTTCATCATAGGTATGGAGGAAGGGGTATTCCCTCACAGCCGTGCATTCAGCGACAATGAGGAACTGGAAGAAGAACGTCGACTTGCTTACGTAGGGATTACTCGTGCTGAGAAGCAATTATTCCTTACCTGCGCACGCACACGTACTTTGTTTGGTCGAACAAATGCCAATCCTCCTTCACGTTTCCTGCAGGAGATACCGGATGAAGTGAAGGAAGACGCGACGCCAGAGGGCACACGCTATGGAAGGGTAGACCGTTACGGCCGCAATGCTGCTTCTGCTTCGTACGGAGGGCGTGGGTTAGGTTATTCAGGCGGTGGTGGAGCACAAGCACCAGGTACGAAAGGCATTGGAAGCAGCGCTCAAACAGGATGGCGTGCTTCAGGTGGAGCGGGAGCAGGCGCAAGTAGCGGATCAAGTGTGACCGTAACATCAGCAGCGGAAAAAGTGAAGCAAGCGGGAGCCCAACCCGGAGACTATCTGCCAGGGGACAAAGTATCCCATGCCAAGTGGGGCGTAGGCGTGATCGTGTCGGTTAAGGGTGAGGGCACGGATACGGAGCTGCAAATTGCCTTCCCTGCACCAGTGGGTGTGAAGCGGTTATTGGCTGCTTTTGCCCCGATTAACAAAGTATAAGTAGACTACCACTACTCAATAGATGATTTGAAATGAGGAAGGAGCCACCTCTTTGACAAATGCGAATGCGCAAACCCGCATGGAACAACTCGTGGCGGAATTACATCGATACAATCACCATTATTATACGCTGGACAATCCTGTCGTTTCGGACAAAGAATACGATAAGCTTTATGATGAACTGGTATCGCTAGAGAAGGAGACGGGTATCGTATTACCCGATTCTCCTACCCAGCGGGTTGGGGGAGATCTGCTCAAAGGATTTGAGCCGCATCGCCATCTATCCCGCCTATGGAGCCTAGACAAAGCGCAGGATGAAGAGGATTTGTTCGCTTGGAACCAGCGCGTGCTGAAGCTGATCCAGGATTATAACACGAAGCATCCGAACGAGGAGCCGCTGCCGGATCCATCTTATGTCGTGGAGCTGAAGTTTGATGGCTTGACGCTTAATTTGACTTACACGGATGGACTGCTGGTTCAGGCCTCCACACGTGGAAATGGTGTCATTGGCGAGGGGATATTGCCACAGGTGAAGACGATCCGTTCCGTGCCTCTGTCTATTCCTTTCAAAGAAGGGACAATCGAAGTTCAAGGTGAAGGCATTATGAACCTGTCCGTACTTGAGGCTTACAATGAAACAGCTGCAGACCCCCTTAAAAATGCTCGAAACGCAGCAGCTGGAGCGCTTCGCAACTTGAATCCTCAGGTGACAGCACTGCGGAAGCTGAGTGCCTTCTTCTATAACGTGGGCTATGCCGATGGGGTTGCCTTCGACAACCATCAGGAAATGATGCAATTCTTGAAGGATAATCAATTTAAGGTGAACCCGTATGTCACGTACTTCGATACGATTGAGCAGGTGCGTGCGGAACTCCATCAGATTCAGGAACAACGCCCATCTCTTGATTATTTGATTGATGGAGCTGTCGTTAAGTTGACCGATATGCGTACCCGCGAGGTACTCGGATACACGGATAAGTTCCCGCGTTGGGCAGTAGCCTTCAAGTTCGAGGCTGAAGAAACGACAACGGTGCTGGAATCGGTAAGCTGGGAAGTCGGACGTACCGGCAAGATTACACCAGTAGCTCGAGTTGAAGCTGTTGAGCTGGCTGGTGTAACGGTACAGAACTGTACGCTGAACAACATTGGTGATATCGAACGGAAAAACTTGAAGCATGCGCTTGGCGCACGCGTTTTTATTCGTCGATCGAACGACGTCATTCCAGAGATTCTTGGACGTGTTCCTGATGAGGAAGGCGGCGAAGAAATCGTTTATCCGACGGAATGCCCGTCTTGCGGTTACACGCTTGAGATGCGGGGTGCTCACTTGTTCTGCAATAACAAGCTGAACTGCAAGCCGCAAATCGTTGCCCGTCTTGCGCACTTTGCTTCGCGAGATGCGATGGACATCGAAACATTCAGCGTGATGACTGCCGAGCAGTTGCACGATGAACTGAATGTACATGAGCCTTCCGACCTGTTTGCACTTACACTTGATCAATTGGTTGGCTTGAATCGATTCGGGGAGAAAAAGGCGAGCAACTTGCTAGCAGCACTTGAGAAGAGTAAAACACGTGATTTGCCGGCCTTCTTGTTCGCGCTCGGAATTCCGAATACGGGCAAAACAACGACAAAGGCATTAGCTGAGCATTTCGGCACGCTGGAGAACATCATGCAGGCTTCTGAAGAGGAACTTGTGGCGATTCAGGATGTCGGGGCGATTGTAGCAGACAGTATCGTAACGTATTTTGCAGATCCAATTAACCGCGCGAGCATCGACCGCATGTTGGAGCTCGGTGTGAAGCCGCAATCGGCCGAGAAGCCGGCTGAGGTAAATACAGATTCGATATTCTATGGCAAAACAGTCGTATTAACAGGCTCCCTGCAATTGCTGACGCGTGATGAAGCGACTGCTAAGCTGGAAGCATGCGGTGCGAAAGTAACGGGCAGCGTATCGAAGAAGACCGATCTGGTTATCGCAGGGGAGAAGGCAGGCAGTAAGCTCGCCAAGGCCGAGCAGCTCGGAATCCCTGTCATTACTGATGAAAATGAACTGATCCGACTGCTGAACGAGGCTCTAGGTACGAACGAGTAAAGATAGAAGTATGCAGCAACCCCCTTGTCCTTTGGAAGAGGGGGTTGTGCGTTATATCGGAATTTTAGACCCTTCTTCTCGTCGTTCCTGCAAGTCAGATCAGCTCATACCTATAATAGCTAGTACAACCAAAAGTTAGCGGGATACTTCAATAGGTTTACAGGCTGTATGCTAATACTCGACAGAGTCGCTCAGCCTCAAATAAAATAAATAGATGTATTTACATTTACAATAGGAACAAAGAGCAGCAGCATTTCAATGCCGATTCGCCCGAATGCGACATAGAAGAACGCAAAAACATTTGCCAGCGGTATAAACGCAGGCAACAGCACCCAAAGGCTTTGGCGGGCTAATTGTATATGATTCCCTGGTAGTCTTATAGACTTTTGCAAAACCAACTACACTAGAAAATAGAATACACACCTTCAGGAGGCTGCGATATTCATGGAAAGACAGCCACGCAGATGCAAGCAGACACGAGACGGTGATGATCTTCCGGAACTGCCGGATCAGGATGAAACATTCTACTTTATCGCAGGTTATACAGAAGGCGGCTTTCCGTTCGGAATTACATGGGAAGAACATGAAGCAGAACTTGAAATGGAGCGCAAGCAGTTAAATATAATATCAATTGAAGAATCGGGGCCGATCCCAGTGATTGAGATGAAAATAACGGAACAGCAGCTGAATGAAATTATAGATACTTACGACCTTTATATTGAAGAAATGGAGCATTATTTGAATGTACAGACGGGTGAAGTCATCATGCTGTCTACAAATGCATATGAGCGAACAGAGGAAGAAGAAGAGCTTTATGAGATGATAGAGGAAGATTTCGGCGATATCTATTATCGTATTCCACGATCCTATTCCAGTGATGGCTATGCGCTGATGTGTGAGTTCACCATGACGGTGGAGAATGAGAAGCTAAGAACGAAGCTTGAGCACGCATTAGACGGCCGTAAGAAGGTATTTCGCAAGTTCTAGGATGTGCTGGCGGAAGATGAAACGGAGCTCGAGCGGTACTATGCCCATGTCGACGCAAATAATCGGCGGCAAGTGCTTAAGTGGCTTGAGTCCATCGGTGTGAGAGCTATTATTGATGCGTAAGAAGATAATAAATTCGAGCGTGTTAAATGCAAGTGGTAGTGAGGCAACATAAAAGTCGACAGGTGTGGGAGGACTGCAATGCCTTTATTTACGTTGAAAGATGTAAAATCCTTATGCGGGGCTACATCCTATAAACGGGGCGAAGATTACTACCGAACGGGCAAGGTGACTCGGTTAAAGCGTTCTGCAGATGGTACTGGCTATACGGCAACCGTTAAGGGGAGCAAGAGCTACAGAGTCGAAATCGATTATATAGATGATGGCGAGATCGAAGCATTTTGCGAATGCCCCGCCTATTATTCCTATGAGCATGACTGCAAGCATATTGCAGCGGTTCTGATTGCTATCTATCATTTGGACGATGATCAACCTGTAATGGGGTGGGGTGCACAAATACGCTCCATGGAAGATTTCTTAGCTGGACGTGACCCGATGCAAGCGAACAAGTACGACATGAGTCGTCCGCTGACTGGTCCTAGCCCAATGCTGACCGTAGCTGAGAAAGAAGCAATAAAGTATCGACATGCTGAACAGCTTATCGACGAGTATCGCAGGCATAGTCTTAGCCATGCCGAGTTTCATACGGATTCTGGTCTGGTCAGGGAGAGTCTGAATTTCGAATATACATTACGGATAGAAGGGCACCATATGCCTCGAATCACCATAGAAATGAGAGCTGGAGTCAAGCGGTTATATGTCGTTCAGAAGATGGAGTCCTTCCTCGAAAGTATAGCAATGGGCAAAGTGTATATGTTCACGTCTCTGTTCTCCTATGATCCGCTCAAGCACGAGATCGGAGGGAAGGATCAGGCTGTGCTTGATTTGCTCATCCAGATGAAGCGAACCGCTGATGCCTATCGAGAATATTATGCGGGACTATCGCAATATGGAGCAGGTGTAAATCAGAGAGCGCTGTTCATTGAGCCTCGAGTATGGAGCGAGCTGCTGCCGCATCTTGCCTCCGTTGATGCAAGGCTGGAGGCTGGAGGAGGATCAAAACCTGCTTTGGAACTCAGGCAGGACAAGCCCTCGTTGAAATTCCAGCTGACGGATCAGGGAAACAACAAATATCAATTGCAGGTAGGAAAGGTATCGGACGCCAGACTTTTGCCCGCTTACAATTGTGTGGTTATCGGCGGCAGCTTGCATTCCATGGAGCCGCAGGAGATGCAGAAGCTTTCGGAGCTCCGCCGCCTTGTTGTTTCCAGTGACCACAAAGGAAAGCTGGACATATCGGGTGCACAATTGAACAACTTCGTGCAGCATGTTATTCCAGCACTGCGTGAACTTGGTCAGGTAAAGCTCGATACGCAGATTCGTGAACGAATTCAGGAGGCGGAACTGTTCATTCAGTTATATATGGATTATGCAGATGGGCACTTAACTGCGCGCCCTGTGTTCCAATACGGCGATGTTCAGCTTCATCCTTTAGAACAACGGGAGCCAGCTTCCGTAGATGAGGAAGGTCGCATTCTGATCCGCGATACCGTTCGAGAGCAAGGCTTCTTGAATTTCATGAATGATTCGGTCATGCATCGTGATAGGCACGTATGGAAATGCGAAATCGAAGAGGACATGTACGATGTGCTCTATCATTTGTTGCCGCAGCTTGAAGAGCAAGTAGAGATCTATTGGTCACAGTCGCTAAAGTCGATTGTGCGTGATCGCAAGCAGCAGCCTAAGGTGCGCGCAGACTTGGCAGGAGATATGAATTGGCTTGAAATATCCTTCGATATGGATGATGTTGAGGAGCATGAGCTGCTGCACATTATGCAAAGTATTGTTGAAAAGAAAAAGTATTACCGCCTTCGGGACGGCTCTTTCTTGTCGCTGGAGGAGGAAGGATACGGGGGGTTCAGCGATATCGTCGATCGGCTGGGGCTCGGGGTGACTGATTTTCGTGGAGGGGTGGCCCAGCTGCCGGCTGTTCGTGCGCTTCGTATTGCGGACTATAAGGATGCATCCAAGAGTACGCGCTTTGGCAGGGCGCTGCGTCAATTTTTGAACCAGTTTAATGATTTGGAACAGCTTGATTATGAACTGCCGACAGGGATTCAAGCCCAGTTGCGAGATTATCAGGTGCTTGGCTTCCAATGGCTTAAGATGCTGTCCTCTTATCGCTTTGGAGGTATTTTAGCTGATGATATGGGGCTCGGGAAAACGTTGCAAAGCATCGCCTATATATTGTCGGAACAGCAGCAAGCTCAAGAGAAGAAGCTTCCGATTATGGTCGTAGCTCCTTCCTCATTGATTTATAACTGGGCTCATGAATTGGCTCGTTTTACACCTCAACTACGTGTCTTGCTTGTTGCAGGACAGAAGGAGGAGCGCAGCGCGATCTGGTCAAATATGAGCGAGGCTGATGTAGTCGTAACCTCTTATCCACTCCTTCGAAGAGATAGTGAGGCTTATTCGGATCAGCTGTTTCACGCACTCTTTCTTGATGAAGCGCAAGCGATCAAGAACGCGGCATCACAGACTGCGCAAGCAGTCGCCGAAATCAAGGCGGCACATCGATTTGCTCTTACAGGCACCCCAATTGAAAATTCGCTCGATGAGCTGTGGTCGATATTCAACGTCGTCTTTCCCGGACTCTTCCCGAACCGGAAGTCATTCCGGGATCTCCCTGCACAGCAGATTGCGCGCATCGTCCGGCCTTTTATTTTGCGCCGCTTGAAGCAGGAGGTATTGTCCGAGCTGCCGGAGAAGATTGAGACCGTTCAGTATCCTGAGCTTGTGACCGAACAGAAGAAGTTGTATGCGGCTTATTTGACCAATTTGCAGCAAGAAACCGAACATGACTTGAAGTCAGCCGGATTCCAGAAGAGCCGGATGAAAATATTGGCTGGCATTACGCGGTTAAGACAGCTTTGCTGTCACCCTGGGCTTTTCATTGAGGGATATAAGGGTACGTCAGGCAAGATGCAGCATTTGTTGGAATTAGTAGAGGAGTTTACGGCTTCAGGTCGTCGCCTGCTTATTTTTTCCCAATATGCAAGCATGCTGCAGATCTTGAAGCGGGAGCTGGAAGCCGCGGGAAGAACACTCTTCTATCTCGATGGACAGACTCCTGCTCATGAGCGAGTGGAGTTATGCCAGCGCTATAATGAGGGAGAAGGGGAGCTGTTCTTGATTTCCTTGAAGGCGGGGGGATCCGGTTTGAACCTGACAGGTGCGGATACGGTCATCTTGTATGATTTGTGGTGGAATCCGGCGGTAGAGGAGCAAGCAGTTGGACGAGCTCACCGTATGGGACAGAAGCAGGTGGTGCAAGTGATTCGGCTTGTAGCAGAGGGCACTATTGAGGAGAAAATAATGGCACTGCAGCAGCGCAAGCGGGATCTTATCGGCGAGGTCATCGATGCAGAAAATACGGGTGCAGCCGCACTGACCGAACAGGATATCCTCGAGCTTCTTGGTGTATAACGTAACGTGATGTGTCCTTCTTTCTTGTTATCGAACCATTGAACAGTAAGAATATGTATGCTACAATTTGCGTATAATAAAAAGAAGATCGCAGCTGCAACTGCGACCTTCTTCCCACAATAACCGCTGAATGAGCGGGTGGCTTTATCGAAGTGAGCACATCTACTGAAGTAGACCGCATTCCTTTGCGAGAGGGCGGTCTACTTTTTCTTTAAGTAGGTGAGCAAAGCAAGAATGAACATCCCGAAAAGGAACATCAGACTTAACGCTTCAAATATACTCACTGGCATCACCTCCTTTACAGGAGACTAGCCAACCGCCCATAAGCCATTATTGTGTTATTATGAATATATCATAAATTATTCCAATCAACTAGACTTCTAACTTTCACTGGAGTTTTCTTCTACATTAAGACATTATCTCTCCAGCTTCAAAATCCGCCAGCTCATGCCTTCTACCTCAACTTGCAATCCGGTACTAGAACCTTGAACCCCATCACAGTTACTTTCACCGCTGATCAGCGTAACATCCGTCCAATGTCCTTCACAGCCATCGAATGCTGCTACATTCACCGTACGCGTCTCTTCAGATGCATTCAACACGAACAACCAGTGTCCATCCTCATCGGCGCGCTCATACGCAATTACTCGGTCACTCTCCAAAGCATGAACAAAGCGGAAGCTTCCTGTACGAAGCGCAGCATTGGCGTGACGAAGCGCGATTGCGCCCTGATAGAAGCTCAGCAGATCTTGGTCTTGTTTCGTTTCATCCCATTCCATGCATTTGCGGCAGCCTGGATCATGTCCGCCATCCAAGCCTACTTCATCACCGTAATAGATGCACGGCGTACCGAGGAACGTTAGTTGGAACAAGGCAGCCAATTTCATTTTCCGCTTGTCGCCACCGCACAGCGTAAGCAGTCGAGTCGTGTCATGGCTGTCGAGCAAGTTGAACATCACTTCGTTCGCCTGCTGTGGATAGCTCGCTAACTGATGCTGAATCGCTTGCGAGAACTGCAAGCCGTCTACCTTTTCTTCAGCGAAGAAATCATGCATTGCATACGTGAACGGGTAGTTCATAACCGCATCGAACTGATCACCCTGCAGCCACATCATGCCTTCATGGAACATCTCGCCGAGAATATAGGCGTCTGGATTCACAGCCTTTACCGTTTGACGGAACTCACGCCAGAACTGGTGATCGACCTCGTTGGCCACGTCCAATCTCCAGCCATCGATGCCCACTTCTTCGATCCAATAACGCGCAACTTCTAGCAAATACTTCTTCACTTCGGGATTTTCCGTATTCAGCTTCGGCATCATCGGTGTAAATGCGAACGTATCGAATGTTGGAATCCCGTCCACAACCTCTAATGGGAACTGGCGAACATGGAACCAGTCTTTGTAAGCGGACTGCTCTCCCTTTTCGAGCACATCCCGATAAGGTTCGAACGCATAACCACTATGATTGAACACCGCATCAAGAAGAACGCGAATACCTCGGCTATGGCAGGATTCAACTAACTCTTTCAACTTCTCGTTTGAGCCGAAATGAGGATCTACCTGCATGTAATTTTTCGTATCATACTTATGATTCGTAGTCGCTTCAAATATTGGGGTAAAATAAATCGCTGTTATGCCCAGCTTCTCCAAATGATCTAGGTGATCAATAACCCCTTGCAAATCCCCGCCGAAGTAATTATCCGGCTTTGGCTCTCCGCCCCATGGCAGCACACCTTCGGGATCATTGCTCTTATCACCGTTCGCAAAGCGCTCAGGGAAGATCTGATAGAATACCGCATCCTTTACCCATGTTGGGGGAGTGAAGATATCTGCTGGATTCAAGAACGGATACTCGAACCAGCGATGGGCAGGCACAGGATCTTCCTCTTGGAATCCGCGCTCAGTCATCCATACATGCTCAGTACCGGACTCTAGCTTAATGGCATAGGCCAAGCGACGGAAAGGAGGGACAACCTCTGCTTGCCAATAGTCGAACAGCTCATCCTGATACAAACATGTCATCGGAACGATATCCGCTCTACTAATACCGCCTTCGCAATCAAACTTGTCCACAAAATAAACGGCAGCACGCTCAACATCATTTTTCTTCGTACGGATGCGCACATGAATGGTTTTACAGTCATACGCATAAGCCCAGTTTTGCTTCGGACGGTGATAAATAGCTTCGAGTAACATCTAAAGTCCTCCCTTAACATGGTCGTATTAATCAGAACATCATTAACAATTAACAATATGAATAAAATAAGCGAATAGCTTTTCATAGCTAACCTAGCCGAAACAGAAAAACATCGCCAGCGCTAGACAACTGCACTCCATTTCACCAGAAGCCTATAAACTCCAAATGTCTATGGCGCTAACACGATCGTACTGTATGGCGGAAGTGTACAAGCTCCATCCTTCAGAGCAGCGCCGTCCACACTAGAGAACACCAATGTCTCCAGTACAGCAGCCGTGTCCGCTGACAACTGTATCTGTTGCTCCTTGCCGGACAAGTTGTGGAGCACAAGACGCGCATCTTCCTTCGTTGCACGGTAATAGCCGGCTACTTCAGAGATGTTCGTTTTATACGATTGAATGCCGCCTTGCTGCAGCACCTTATCCGAATTGCGATACGCAATCAGCTTTTTGTAATGATTCCACAGTGAACTCGGATCCTTCATCTGCTGCTCTATAGGAGTCACCGTTTTATTTGAAGAAGCAGGCTCCCATGTAGTCATCCCTGCACTTTTCTCATCTGCCGTCCATTTCATTGGCTCACGTAGGCGTTCGTCAGGCTTCAAGCCTAGCATGCCGATTTCTTCACCATAATAAATAAATGGATTGCCTGGCAGTGTCAGCAGTACGGAAGCAGCCATCTTGGCATGATTCACATTGCCTTGAAGCTCGCTCATGACCCGATTCTGATCATGATTTGTCAGGAATGGAGCGTCGACGAACTTGCCGTCTGACTGCTTACTGTAAAACGTATAGATACGGCTCATCATCGAACCGATATCGGAATCCTTCTCATCCTGCACCATCGAAATCATCCGCTTCGCCATATCGAAGTTGAATGCGGAGTGCAGTCCATCCTTAAAGAAGGGTCCAATAACCGCTGGAGAATCCCATACCTCGCCAACGAGATAGGCTTCAGGATTTACCTCTTGAACAGCTTGGCGGAATTCCTGCCACCATTTTTGATTGTTCTGCACGACATCTGGATTCTGACTCGTATTGTAAAAGTCCTCATATACATGCTTGGCTGCATCCAATCGGAAGCCATCTACACCTAGATTCAGCCAGAATTGTGCTGCTTTTTTGATTTCGGCTCGCACCTCAGCATTGTCCATATGCAGATCAGGCATGCCTTCCCAGAAGACACCGAGATAATGCTTTCCGTCTTTCTCATGCCAAGCCTGCTGTCCCCAAGCGCCTCTTGTTGCTGGATCAAGCTTCAAGTCCTCGGCCCACATATACCAATCACGTTTTGGATTGTCTTTGCCTTTCATTGATTCCTTGAACCACGGATGCTCGCTGCTCGTATGATTGACCACGAAATCCATCACAATCTTGATGTCTCGCTTATGGGCCTCTTCAAGCAGACGCTTAAAGTCGTCCATCGTTCCGTAGTCCGGATTGATTCCGTAATAGTCCGTTACATCATAGCCATGATAAGACGGGGAAGGATTGATTGGCATTAACCAGAGGTGCTTAACCCCAAGCTCCTGCAAATAATCAAGCTTCGCCGTAACACCGTTTAAGTCACCGATTCCGTCTCCGTTCGTGTCGTAGAAGGAGCGAACGAAAATTTCATAGTAGACCCCATTGCTTGTCCCCATCGGCGTCAACGCATCAGCCAGTTTCAACTTGCTTGTAACTGTCCCCAAAGCAGCTTCGGTAGATTTATTGTCCTGTACGGTCTTATCCTCAGAAGGAGCAGTCGCCTGCGACTGGCATCCTGCAAATACGAGAGAAAAGGCCGACACGAGAAATGCCGTTCGTAAACAATTCATCCACTTGCTAGATATGGCCATGAGATCATTCTCCTCGTTGCAGGTTATATCGATGTATTTCAAACTATAGAGTTGATCCGATTGATTCAATTACACATATGTCCACAACCTCAAGCAACAGCGACCGCTCGAACAACTACAGACAGAGCTACGAACAGCACTATTCACAGAACTATTCACAGAATTACTCATAGATCTACTAAACTATCGTTCATACAGACTATTCTGATGCAGGCGTTTGCACAGAATCTCTCCAAATAATTTGATGCGGGATAAGAATCCGGGCTTGATCAAAGCCATCGCCCTTAATGCGCTGTACAAGAGCTTGCACCGTGGATTGACCCATCTGATGCGTACCGATATCTACACTAGAGATTTGCGGCAAGCACATTTCAGCCAATAGCGTATTATTGAAGCCCACAACACTGAAGTCTTCAGGAACACGCAGCCCGTTGTTCCAAAGCGTACGGATAATGCCGAATGCAACCACGTCGTCGATGGCGATAATCGCAGTAGGGCGCTGCTCCAGCTGAAGGAGCTTTTCTGTAATCTGGCCCGCGGATTCCGGAGTGAATGCGCCTTCAAATGTATAATCGCAGTCAAAAGGAATACCGGCCTCCAGCAAGGCTTTGCTGTAGCCATCCAGACGATCCTTAGACACGGTTAGTTCGAACGGGCCGCTGACGAAAGCAATTCGCTTATGTCCAAGCTCGATCAAATGACGAGTAATGGCTTGCGATGCTGCAATATTATCGTTATCGACAGAAGTAACATCGGCATAATGCTCACTGCGTCCAACGAGTACGAATGGGAACTTCTTTTCATGCAAGAAAGTGATGCTCGGATCTTCCTTATGTGCAGTCAATAGGATAATGCCATCTACCTTGCGGCCATGTACAAGTCTCTCGACTGCTTTAATTTCTTCCTCTTCATTTGTTGCTGAGGTCATCAATACATCGTAATGGCATGCCGCAGCTTTACTCACAATCCCGCGAATAATTTCGGAGAAGAATTGGTTTTGGAACAACTCATCCGCAGGGCGGGGGAGGATAACGCCAATATTATTCGTGGTTTTCGTAACAAGACTTTTCGCCATCACGTTCGGGTGATATCCGAGTTCATCCATGATTTTACGTACTTTACGGCTTGTCTTCTGACTGATACGAGAGTCATTGGAAATAACACGCGATACCGTAGATGGAGACACGCCGGCTTTCTCAGCTACATCTATAATGGTTACTGCCATAATCGAAACCTCACTTAATAATGGAAAATATTCCGTTGATGTCCCAAAGTATAATGCAAAAAAAAGTTTTATGCAAACGCTTTACATGGATAGGCATAGTGTGTATAATTCGATTTGAAGGTAACCGTTTACAACACTATAACTAGCAAGGAATCATTTTTTTTACTTCATTGTGCAAAGGTTTGCATAAATATAGCGCAAATGCTTGGAAATACAGCATCAGCTTTCACCTTTGCGCATTGACCATGCAGATCCTGTACCAGAATTGAAAGGGGCTATTTCTAACATGAAGAAATGGGTAGCAATGTTGTTGTCAGTCATGATGGTCTTTACAATCACAGCATGTTCCACAGGCGGGAAAGATTCCTCCTCTGCGAACAACAACCAAACGACGAATGAGGAAACAGCGAATAACGGTGCAGGCGACGAAGAGCTGAAGCCGGAAGAGGGCGCATCCCTTCTCGTATGGGAAAGTAAAGAATCTCGCACGTTTATGGAAGAAATCGCGAAGCAATTCAAAGAGAAGTACAATGTTGACGTGAAATACGAAGAAGTAGCAGCACCTGACCAAGTAAACAAGCTGATGAATGATGGACCAGCTGGCATCGGGGCAGACGTAGTCGTATTCCCTCACGACAACTTGGGTAAGGCGGTTACAGCCGGACTTCTTTTGCCGAACGATTACTTTGAAGAGCAAACGCGTGCACAGAACTCTGAATTGGCAATCAACGCAACAAGCTACGACGGCATGTTGTACGGCTATCCGCGTTCCGTAGAAACACTCATCATGTTCTACAATAAGGATCTTGTTCCAGAAGCACCTAAGTCAATGGAAGAAGTAATTGAGCTTTCGAAGAAAATGAATGACTTGAAAAATAAAAAATATACGTACATGTGGGAAATCGGAAACTTCTACTATGACTACTTGTTCCTCGCTTCCACGGGAGGATATATATTCGGTAAAGAAGGCACTGACAAAACAGACGTTGGCTTGAACAACGAAGGCGCATTGAAGGGTGCTCAGTTCCTGCAAAACTTTGCGAAGCAAGTGCTTCCACTTACGACGTCTGACGTAACAGGCGATGTTAAGAAAGGTTTGTTCGCGAACGGCCAATTGGCAATGAACGTCGACGGGCCTTGGGCAATCCAAGACTTGAAGAAAACAGGCATTAACCTTGGTGCAGCTCCAATTCCTAGCATTGACGGTCAACCGTCCAAGACATTCTCTGGTGTAAAAGCTTGGTATGTTAACTCTTTCACGAAATATCCAAATGCAGCAAGATTGTTTGCAGAATTCGCTTCCACGAAGGAAGCTCAATTGAAGAGCTATGAATTGAACGGTCTTGTTCCTTCTAATAAAGAAGCAGCAGCAGATCCAAAAGTAACAAGCGATCCATTCACAGTAGCTGTACTTGAGCAATTCAAGAACTCCTACCCAATGCCGGTTATCCCTGAGATGGGCAACGTATGGAGCCCAATGGCTGCAGGCTTGGCAGACATTTTGAATAAAGGCAAAGATCCTAAGGCAGCGCTTGATAACGCCGTTAAACAAATAAAAGATGCGATCAAGTAAGGAGTAACACAAGTGGCCCGGGGAGTGAATCACGCTTGCCCGGGCTGTTTGTTAGACAGACCTCCTAGATATATGCCTACCAGCATACTTATTGGATAGCTAATGGAGAGTAGGAAAGGAGAAAGGCGATATGAGCACTACACAATCGGTGTCGACAACCGCAAACCATACGAATAGTTCTTCGCAAGAGCCGTCGCCAATGAAAGCTTCGCCTGGCACAGGCAAGAAGGCAGCTGTGTTGTCTGCTCTGTTCTGGGGATTGGGGCAAATCTTTAATCGTCAGTACCTCAAAGGTATTTTGCTGATGCTGCTTGAAGCAGTCGGATTGTTTTACCTGATTAACAATTTGCCGCGAGCAGTATGGGGTATCTATACGCTCGGAACACAAACATCACAATTTGTGAAGGTAGGGAGAATCGCCAAGAAGATTCATGGCGACCATTCCATTCATTTGCTGATTACAGGGTTAATTACGCTACTCGTCTTCTTTATCTTTGTATGGATTTATGTGCTTGTCGTCAAAGATGCGAAGGCAGTAGGGAAGCTGCGGGAAGAAGGCAAAACGCCGAACAACTTCCTTGAAAGCTTGGCTTATGTCAAAGAAACAAAGTTTGCTTACTTGTTCCTGGCACTGCCGGCAACAGCGGTATTGTTCTTTACGATCATGCCGATCATCTTTATGATTTTGCTTGCTTTTACAAACTATTCGGCGCCGGATCATGTTCCACCAGAAAAATTGGTTAGCTGGGTCGGATTCCAGAACTTTGTCGATCTTCTGCAACTCGGTACATGGAGCGGCACATTCTACGGCGTACTGACATGGACCATTATTTGGGCAGTTCTTGCTACTGTTACCTGCTACTTCGGCGGTATTCTGGTCGCACTCTTGATTCAACAACCGGGTGTGAAAATGAAGACCATGTGGCGCACAATCTTCATCATTCCGTATGCAATTCCGCAATTATTGTCTTTCTTGATCATGCGCAACATGTTTAATGGAGAATTTGGGCCTATTAACCAATACTTGAGCTACTTCGGCTTAGGTAAGCTTCCATGGCTCTCTGATCCTTTCTGGGCGAAAGTAACGGTATTGATTGTCAACATGTGGGTAGGTATTCCGGTTACGATGGTACTCGTTATCGGGATCTTGACAACCATTCCTAAAGATATGTATGAAGCGGCTGAAGTTGACGGCGCAACCGCATGGCATAAATTCAAAGCCATTACGATGCCGATGATTCTTTACTCAACAGCACCAATTCTGATTGGGCAATTCGCAGGTAATATCAACAACTTTAACGTTATCTTCTTGCTGACGAACGGCAACCCGCCGAATGGTGAGTACCAGTATGCGGGCAGCACCGACTTGCTTGTTACTTGGCTCTATAAGCTGACACTCGATAACAACAAGTACAATATCGCAGCAGCGATCGGTATCATCATCTTTATTATTGTTGCATCCTTGTCGATCTGGAGCTACCGCCGGACGAAATCATTCAAAGAGGAGGACATGATCCAATGAGTACAGGAGCTAAGAAGAAGTCGCGTATTCGTCTCGCTTTCAGCTATTTGATGCTTATTGCTATCACGATATGTGTACTGTACCCGACGATTTGGATTGTTATGTCATCCATTCGTCCAGGTACGTCCATTTATAGTGAATCGCTGATTCCAAGCAATCCAACATTTGAACACTATATCAGTCTGTTCACGTCTAAGGAATATCAATATGGGCTTTGGTATTGGAATACGTTAAAAATTGCGTTTTGCAACATGGTATTTGGTGTCATTCTCGTCGTCATGACGGCATATGCATTATCGCGGTTTCGGTTCTATGGCCGCAAAAACCTCATGTCCGGGATGCTCGTTATCGGTATGTTTCCGGGCTTCATGAGTATGATCGCAGTTTTCCTCTTGTTGCTGCAATTGAACATGCTCGATACACATCTTGCATTGATTCTCGTCTATTCAGCAGGCGCACCGCTGGGAGCGTTTGTGGTCAAAGGATTCTTCGATACGATTCCGAAGAGCTTAGAAGAATCCGCTCGTATTGATGGTGCGACGCACTGGATCGTATTCCGTAAAATCATGCTGCCATTGTCGAAGCCAATGATTACGTACGTAGGGCTGATGACATTTGCCGGCGCATGGGGCGACTTTATTTTCGCTAAACTTATCATTCGTTCCAAGGAAAACTACACACTTGCGATTGGTCTGTACGATATGGTTAACAATGCGTCTACGAACTTTACGATGTTTGCAGCAGGTGCGGTATTAATCGCAGTTCCGATTGCACTTCTTTATCTGTACCTGCAGCGCTTCCTCGTGGAAGGCTTGACAGCAGGTGCAAGCAAGGGCTGATGAGCCTGTGGTATGTGCAGGGAAAAATGAGTTTTAAACTTAGGTAGAAAGTCCGCTTTGCATCAAGGAGAAGGTTGCATGAACTCCATGAGTAAATGCAAGACTCGATGCCCGGTTGCATCGTAAATGATCTCGTGATCAAAAAGCGGACGATACAAATTCTAGGGTAGAACAGCGGAGGGATTATCATGCAAGATACTAGTGCAGCTATACATCCGGACAATGCAAGTGAACAGACACATACACAGACAGGTGTACAGCTAGGAGCGATCTCTCGTGTTGCTGAGCAAGATGGTTCGTTATGGCTAGTCGGTAAATACTTCAATCTCGCAATCACTTCAGTTGGTGCCGGAGTAATCCGCATCAAGACATATAGAGGACATCAGCCGGACTGGAAGACGTCCCTGGCAATCGTGAACAAGGACAGCCGTACTCCACAAGCCGTGAAGTGGGCTACTACGGATGAGCTTGTGTCCATTACAATTGGTCATACGCTTCTCGAAGTGAATCGTCAATCCGGTGCGCTTCGCATTTGCAATGAGAACCAGCCGAATGTGGAATTGGTTAGCCTGCAGCGCAACCGTGAATCCGTGGGTGACTATACAGCATTTGTTGCCTTGGACAAGGACGATCATATCTACGGACTCGGTGAGAAAACAGGATTCCTCGACAAGCGCGGCGAGCGCTATACGATGTGGAACTCCGACGTATATGCACCGCATGTGCCGGAAATGGAAGCTTTGTATCAATCCATTCCATTCCTAACAGTATTGAACCAAGGCAACAGCTATGGCTTGTTTTTGGATAATCCAGGCAAAACCGTATTCGACATGCGTACGTTTGCCGATATGGCGATGATGCAAACATGGACAGGCGAATTCGATTTGTATTGGATCGAAGGGCCATCGATGAAGGATGTTATTATCCGCTACGGTGATTTGACAGGACGTATGCCACTGCCGCCGAAATGGGCACTTGGATATCACCAATCCCGTTACAGCTACATGGATGAGCAGGAAGTATTGAACTTGGCTCATACGTTCCGTGAGAAGGAAATTCCATGTGATGTTATCCATCTCGACATTCACTATATGAACGGATATCGTGTCTTCACATTCGATGAGAATCGTTTCCCGAATCCGAAGGACATGATGGATCAGCTCAAGGAGCTTGGCTTCCACATCGTGCCGATCGTCGATCCAGGCGTGAAGAAGGATCCGTTGTACGCGGTATATATGGAAGGTGTCGACAACGACTTTTATTGTAAGACAGCGGAAGGCGAAATCTATACAGGGCCAGTATGGCCTGGAGAGAGTGCATTCCCAGACTTCACGGAATCACGCGTGCGTGACTGGTGGAAGGAGAAGCAGAGCTTCTATACCGAACTCGGCATCGATGGCATCTGGAACGACATGAACGAGCCAGCAATCTTCAATGAAACGAAGACGATGGACGTGAACGTCATTCATAAAAATGAAGGCGACCGCAAGACGCATGGTGAAATTCACAATTTGTACGGCATGTTCATGTCCCAAGCAAGCTACGAAGGCTTAAAGGCGTTGCTTGAAGGCAAGCGTCCGTTCGTCTTGACACGTGCAGGCTACAGCGGTGTGCAGCGCTATGCAGCCGTATGGACAGGCGACAACCGCAGCTTCTGGGAGCATATGTCTATGGCAATGCCAATGGTATTGAACCTGGGTGTATCCGGTGTTCCGTTTGCAGGTCCAGATATCGGTGGATTTGCACACCATACTAGCGGCGAATTGCTTGCTCGCTGGACGCAAATGGGCGTATTCTTCCCATATGTCCGCAACCATAGTGCGATCGATATGCTTCGTCAGGAGCCATGGTCGTTCGGTGAAGAAATCGAGAAGATCTGCCAGCAGTACATTTCGATGCGTTATGAATGGATGCCTTACCTGTATCACTGGTTCTATGAAGCTTCAACAACAGGGCTTCCATTCATGCGTCCGCTTGTATTGGAATACCCGACAGATCCTGAAGTATACAACCTGTGTGATCAGTTCTTGGTCGGCGATTCGGTTATTATCGCACCGATTTATCGCCCGAATACGCAATATCGTTCCGTATACTTGCCAGAAGGCGAGTGGGTGGACTACTGGAGCGGGGAACGCTTTGCAGGCAAGCAGCATATTCATGTGCATGCACCGCTTGAGAAGCTTCCGATCTTCGTTCGCTCAGGAGCTATTCTGTTGCAAGGGCCGGTACGTCAGCATGCAGGCGAGAAGGCTGCAGAAGAGTATGTGGCGGCAGTGGCTTACTTGCAAGGTGCAGGCCATACTTCTCAATTGGAGTGGTATGAGGATGACGGCTTGACGTTCGAATACGAGAACGGCAAATGGAACAAAATGCTGATCCAAGTGACAGAGTTCGAACAGTCAATTCTGTTGTCTGCGGAATATACAACACGTGGCTATGAGTCCGAGCGCGACAGCATCTGTTTCCGTCTGATCGGTCTTGCATCTGCTCCGAAGAGCGTTGGCGAACTCGGCGAATCCGTATCTGCTGAGCAGTTGGCTAAGCAAGCGTCTGGTTGGAGCTATGATGCAGCACGTCAGGAGCTTCGTGTGAAGCTTCCAGAGAGCGCGGCTCGTATCGAATTGAATGTAACAATGTAATTGCTATAATTGCTACAAGAATAGGAGCGGGTATTTATCTCATCATGGGGTAAATACTTGCTCTTTTTTTGTAGGCAAACGATCGCCTCTTCACTTGGACAATGAATTTGTGCTCCGTATCCACAGTGAACTTGTTCCTTCATAAGTACTAGTATTATTGCTTTCCCCATTCAATAATGATCAGGTGTCGAACACGCTGACAACTTTAATTCTTCCTTCTATAATAAGTCGAACTGTAATCGGATGTTCATATTCGGTTCATGAAGCCTATCTACAATAAGAACATGTTCACAGAGAAGTTCGGTTAGAGCTTGACTCGGAATACCGAAGCAGAAGAGGCTTGCTATGCGGTAGGTCGCTGCCTTTGAACTTGAATTCTGTAGTAGATAGGAGTGAATGAGAGATGTTCTTGGCGATTCGAGAAATGAAGCATGCCAAATCGAGATTTATGCTCATCGGACTCATTATGGTGCTGGTTGCCTGTTTGACGTTTATCGTATCAGGGCTTGCAAATGGTCTATCAGCTGCAACAACGTCAGCCATTAAGGAAATGAATGCAGACTATCTTGTCTTCCAAGCAGATAGCGATAATAAATTGAATCGTTCCTCGCTGAAAGAAGAGAAGCTTGATGAGATCAGAGCACAAGAGGGAGTAACGGCTGCAGCTCCACTTATTCAGACGATGCTAACAGTGGCGTCAGAGCAGGCGGACAAAAAAGTTGATGTAACCCTGTTCGCAATTGAACACAACAGCATCCTTATGCCGAAGGTTACGGAAGGAAGATCATTGTCCGGAAGCGGGAACCATGAGGTTGTAGTGGATGCGTCGCTTAAGACGAAGGGTGTCAAGCTGGGAGATACGCTTCATATTAAAGATACTGACGCAGTTTTGAATGTAGTAGGTTTTGCGGAGCATCAGTCGATAAGTCATATGCCGGTCGTCTTTATGGACATGGAGGGATTGAAGTCGCTTATGACTTCCCTTGACCAGCGAATGCCGCATCTAAATGCAGTAGCGGTTACTGGAGATGAAGCAATCAAACAGACTCTTGCTGATAAAGTAGAAGGAATTCAGCTCGTGACGAAGCAGGAAGCGCTGAAGGGGATTCCAGGATATAAGGAAGAACAGAGCTCGCTTTCCATGATGCTGTCCTTCTTAGTAGTGATAGCAGCGTTTGTTCAGGCCGTGTTCTTCTATGTTATTACGTTGCAAAAAACGAATCAGTTCGGCGTTCTTAAGGCGATTGGGGCGAGCACCTCTTACCTGGCTACCAATCTAATAGGTCAAGTGGCACTGCTTGCGATTGTATCGGTTGCGCTCAGTATTGGGTTAACCTTCGGGATGACCTCTATGTTCCCGGATACGATGCCGTTTGAATTGGGAGTAGGTGTACTTGCGCCATACTCGGCACTGCTTATCGGGGTCTCCATCGTAGGCGCGTTATTGTCACTTCGTCGAATTGCGAAGGTAGATGCCATAGAAGCGATTGGGAGGGTGGAGTAGATGACAGATATACTCGTAATGGATCAAGTATGCAAAAGCTATGGGGAAGGGGACACTGTAGTAACGGCTCTTAACCAAGTATCGCTTCGTGTGGGCAAAGGTGAGTTTGTTGCGGTTGTAGGCCCATCGGGCTCGGGGAAAAGTACGTTCCTCTCCATTGCAGGTGCACTGCTTACTCCAACGAGCGGCCGCGTTATGATTGGAGGCACGGATGTTACTGCTGTATCTCCGGGAAAGCTTAATCGTGTTCGGTTAGAGCATATCGGGTTTGTGTTTCAATCCTCTAATCTAGTGCCTTATCTAACGGTAATTGACCAACTACGTCTAGTGGCGAAGCTGGCGAAATGCAGTGACCAGATTGCGAATGATAGAGCGGTGGAACTGCTGAAAGAAGTGGATATGGTGCATCGCATGCATCACTATCCGGATAAGTTGTCTGGCGGAGAGCGGCAGCGTGTTGCGATCGCACGAGCGATGATGAATGACGCTAATCTTATACTAGCAGATGAACCAACAGCGAGCCTTGATTCCAAGCGGGGCAGAGCAGTAGTGGAGATGCTCGCTGCCGAAGTGAAATCTAGACAAAAAGCTGCTGTCATGGTCACCCACGATGAACGTGTGCTCGACTTATGTGATCGGATCGTTACGATTAAGGACGGTGTTTTGATTTCCGGAGACGGAGAGCATTCTCATAATACAGTGAACCAAACAGACAGAATGACAGCGCCTACTAGGTAATAAGGATGAAGGGCGGCATATTATATACCGCTCTTCATCACTTTATATCAAATGTAATTTTTTTCTTGTTGCAAGTATGGGGGGATATATGATAAATTATTTCTTGTCACTTCGACACGAAACTTGTTGAAAGAAACAACAAAAACAACTTCAAAAAAAGTTGTTGACAAGAAAATGTCGATTGGATATAATAATTAAGCGCTGATGACACAAGACATTAGCTGCTTAAATAGAAATACAAGTTCTTTGAAAACTGAACAACGAGCAACGT
>NZ_MAIS01000379.1:0-250 GCF_001680695.1 Paenibacillus sp. KS1
TTCACCTCGCAAATATCAAAAGAAAGCGTTTTCTTATTAGCGGCGACTATGCGAATAAGGGTGCGAACGACCATCGGTGTTAATCCGAAAGGAGAGGGAGCGCTGACTCCCGGCGCAAATGCCGCATTGAGAACGTCGGTACAAAGGGTGAGCATGAGATAATCCTGTTGTTCCATGAACGTGTGTAAGGATGAAATGATGTTATCGATCTGTTCTTCATGCATGTCTTCTTCTAGAATGTAGCGGGCAC
>NZ_MAIS01000077.1:0-30127 GCF_001680695.1 Paenibacillus sp. KS1
GTCAACCAGGAAGGGATTTCGCGCATGCGAAGTCCCTTCTCTTATTTATTTCAGCATTTGTTACAACAACACATACATCGTCATCAACAGCTCCAGAGGCAGCAAAAACTTGCCTATAATATGCAAAAAACTCCGAAGCCTAAGCTCCGGAGTTATCATATCCAATAAGTGGCGGAAAGGGTGGGATTCGAACCCACGCACGCCTTGCGACGCCTAGCTGATTTCGAGTCAGCCCCCTTGGACCTCTTGGGTACCTTTCCATAGCAAGAGTTATCTTACCATAGTCCACACTATATTGCAACATATTTTTTACAAAATTATCTTACTCGGAATCAGGTTGAGCAGAACGAAGCACCTTCTTCATGCTCTTCTCGAACTTCGCGCGCGGGACGAGCACACTATGCTTGCATCCAACGCACTTAATGCGGATATCCATGCCCATTCGAATGATCTCCATCTCATTTGTACCACAAGGATGAGGCTTTTTCATTTGAACGATATCACCCAGTGCGAAGACTTTACGTTCCATTACATATTCCCTCCTTGTTCTGCTCGTTGATACGTAACGAGGCGCGGGTATGGAATCTCAATTCCCTCTCGCTCTAGAGCCCGCTTCATATCTGCATTAATCATACGAACAACACCTGCTTGGGTAAATGGACGGCATTCGGCAATAACCCGAATCGTCACTTCTGAAGGCCCAAGCGTTTGAACGCCCAAAACTTGCGGCGTCTTGACTACATTCTCATTGTGCTCTGGCAATACTTCAAGCGCTTTATTCATGACTTGAATAGCCTTCTCTACATTCTCCTCATAAGCAATTGATACATCCACAACAGCAATCGAGTTGTTTAGTGAATAGTTGGTTACCTCGGTAATGCTACCGTTTGGAATGACGTGAACCTCTCCAGTCCAGCTATGGATCCGAGTCGACCGCAAACCAATCATCTCTACCGTACCTTGGAAGGATCCAACCTTAATGACATCGCCTACCGCGAAATGATCCTCCAATATTATGAAAAATCCGGTCATAACATCCTTCACCAAGCTTTGAGCACCAAAACCAATGGCCAAGCCGACGACCCCTGCCCCCGCTAACAGCGGTGCCAAATTCACATTGAACTCCGATAAAACTACAAGGATCATAATAAAATTCATTGCAAGCGAGGTCATATTTTTAAGCAGCTTGCCTACCGTAACAAGCCGCCTCGGTTGTCCGTTCAGGCGGGATTTCTCCTGCTTGGCAATCGTATGATTAATCATTCGATGAACAATGCGAATCACGATTCTGGTTACTAATATAATCAGGACAATTTTAATGGTTTTTACTAAGAGCATTTCCCAAGTTGCCATATCGGTTACCCAATTCCATATCCCTTGCTGCCATTTCTCGAATACCGACAGCGTCTGTTCAATATTGTCGGTTACTTCTTCTGGCTTATCTGCCGCTGCGGCCCATAACATCTTCATTCCCCCTCTATTACTATCTAGCGTTATCAATGTTAGGACACTTTATTATAAAATAGGAACTTATTCTCGTCGAAGTATAAAAGTTTTCTTGCTTCCATATACTAGATAGTACCTTTAGTAGAAAACGGAGGCTGCTTGTGATGACATTTTCTTTGTTCAAACGCCCGTCAACCCATGAATGCCATCCATGTAAAGTGGTTTATGATGCACCTAACGCACTATCTTCCCTAATTCATTCCTGCCAACACCATTTGCAAATGCGAGCTACTCACCAGTCGACAACGGTTATCTGCATTGGAACCGATCGTTCAACGGGCGACTGTCTCGGCCCTCTCGTCGGGACACGGCTGTCGAAGTCCACTTCCCGTCACTTTCAAGTTCTCGGGACACTACAGCAGCCTGTTCATGCCATGAATTTGCAAGAGACGATAGATTCACTGCAAGCGAGCGATCCTCATACCTTCATTATTGCAGTTGACGCTTGTCTTGGCCAGAGCAGCAGTGTGGGTTCGGTTCAAGTCGTTGAAGGGCCGGTCCGTCCTGGGGCTGGGGTAAATAAACAATTGCCCCCGATCGGAGATATGCACATTACAGGCATTGTCAACGTCGGAGGCTTCATGGAATATTTCGTATTGCAAAATACTAGGCTTCATTTGGTCATGGGTATGGCCGAGGTGATCGCGGATACAATCGAACAGTCACTCACTTCCTTAGCCCATCGATAAGTACACGAATTAGGAGCCCTTCTTTGCCTCTGCAAGCTCCATTGCTTGCTTCTCTTCCGGGGACAAGGAATAGGAAGACTGTCCATTCTCTATGGGCTTCGCATATACATAAGAGTGATCCCGTCCGTGGATGCCTGTAATGACAACCCCATCCTGCTCCTCGTTTAACCATGCAATCGAGAAGCTTAAATCACTCCCGCGCTCTGCAAATGCATTGTAACGCTGTATGCCGACGTGGGATTTCATCTTTTTCAGAGCTTTTTTCGTTTGCTCCATGTCAGCATGATGCTGTTCCGTCTTCCCTTGCAGATGTGCAATATCCTCATGCATGCTGGACAATACAACATCCAAATTTTCAATACCACTTTCCCCCATAATCGCCTCATATTTGCGGCGAAGCTTACGGAGCTGTGACCCTTGGAGAAGAACAATAATAAGTAACAACAATAACAATATGCCGATGCCAGCGGCAATGAGCGGCAACCAATCATTCTGCAATTCATTCATCATAAGTCTTTGTTCTCTCCTGCCTATAACGTGTCCCGTACCTCAAATGCACGGACTTCCTCATCCTTGCGTTTCCCCATTAGTTCGCTTGCTGTCTATCAATATTTATTATCTATAATGGGCAGCTATGATGCGAGCTGGCCGAATGATGAGTCATATTTTCTGTATGTATTTCGTCCATCCTTAGTATAAATTTTTTCATCGGACTCATACAATACTTTTTCCCCACCATTCAACTTGAAAAATCTGCGTTTTTCTACCCTATATCGACTTCCAAAGGCTGAGATGAAGCTGAACCAGTTTATGGTCATTGATGATATTCGGAAATATGCCCTTTTAACGGATCTCTACATTTAGTTATAACACGATCTAACCGAATGAAGAGACAACAAAGTTGTAACCTTTTACTTCAATATTTTGTAAATAACAAGCTGTTTATCGTTGCCTTGTCCTTCTGGCTGTTTGTTCTGTCCCAACACAAAACTGGCATGCTTAGTGTAATCCCCTCTTGCTTCGGATAACAACCAAGAATGCCAGTTCATGTACAAGAATCCCAACTAAGGCTTTATTGAGCCGACAACGATTGAAGCAATTCTAATAATCGCTCCAGATCCTGCTTGTTAAAGTACGATATCTCAATTTTCCCTTTATCTTTGCTCTGTTTAATTTTAACTGTCGTACGGAATCGTTCCCGCAAACTTTCTTCCAATTCATCTAAGTAAGGATCTTTGCGGACAAGCTTCGTTTTATCAATTGACTTCCCTTTTTTGTTCATCTGCTGGATTGCTTCCTCCAACTGACGAACGCTCCACCCTTGTTCGATGGAAGCTTTAGCCAACTGTTTCACCTTTGCCTCGTCCTTTACCCCTACAATGGCACGCGCATGTCCCATTGATAGTGTTCCACGTGAAACACATTCCTTTACTTCTTCTGGGAGCTGCAACAGACGCAGAAAGTTAGCGATATGTGAGCGCGACTTACCTACTTTAACAGATAGTTCTTCTTGCGTTAACGTGAACTGATCCATTAAAGCTTGATAAGCAACGGCCAATTCAATGGCGTTTAAATTTTCACGTTGTAAATTTTCAATCAGGGCAATTTCCATGACTTGTTGATCGGAGAAGTTGCGAACAACTGCTGGAATATGCTGCAAACCAAGCTGCTGAGAGGCTCGGTAGCGGCGTTCTCCAGCAATAATCTCATATCCCTTTAAAACACTCCGCACAATAATGGGCTGAATGACACCATGCTGCTTAATTGATTCTGCAAGCTCCTGAATAGACTGCTCATCAAAATGTTTTCGCGGCTGATATGGATTGGGACGCAGCTGTTGTAGAGATACCTCTACTACCTTATCGTCATCATTGACGGATAGTGACGGAATGAGCGCGTCTAATCCACGTCCTAATCGCTTACTCATACGAAATCACTTCCTTCGCAAGTTCCAAATATACTTCCGCACCCTTAGATTTTGGATCGTAGGTCATGATCGACTGACCATGTGACGGTGCCTCACTAAGGCGTATGTTACGGGGAATAATCGTTGTATACACCTTCTGTTGAAAATACTTCTTAACTTCATCAATGACTTGTATACCCAAGTTCGTACGTGCATCAAGCATCGTAAGAAGAACACCCTCAATTTGCAGAGAGGTATTCAAATGCTTCTGAACAAGTCTGACCGTATTCAACAATTGGCTGAGTCCCTCTAACGCATAGTACTCACATTGAATCGGTATAATGACCGAATGGGATGCTGTTAAGGAATTGATCGTCAATATCCCAAGTGAAGGTGGGCAATCAATTAATATGTAATCGTACAAATGTGCTACAAGCTGAAGCGATTTCTTCAATCGTACTTCACGTGATATCGTCGGAACCAATTCAATCTCAGCACCCGCCAATTGTATCGTTGCCGGAATAATGTGCAGACCTTCGACCATAGTCGGAATCGTTGCGTCCTTCGGATGAACATCATTAATAATCACGTCATAAATGCAATTCGTTACATCTGCTTTGTTAATCCCGATACCACTCGTGGTGTTGCCTTGTGGATCAATATCGACAAGCAGCACCCGCTTCCCTAATAACGCCAAACCTGCACCCAAATTTACCGTCGTCGTTGTCTTGCCGACGCCGCCCTTCTGGTTGGTAATGGCAATAACCTTAGCCATTCCTCTTCACCTCAATGTTGTTTCTTTTGCGTTTCTAGCTGTAACGATAACCGCTAACGACCACAAAAACAGAAAAGAGCGGCCTCTTGCCTGCCGCTGCACATATTTGAGCACTACGCATGACAACAATATCGCCGTACGATAGGAAACATACAACGATTAGGCTGGTATCAACCGATAATTAGGTGAATCTGATATATAGGTTACTAAAAAGGTCAGGATGTAAGTGCAAATGTATATGCGGAGCAGCTAGCTTTACGTCCCCTCTGCCAGTAGGATTTTTACTTTCATCAATCCCCTAGCTATAGCCATAAATCCCTCTTCTAATTGAATAAGGCTACTGCACCCTTGTAAGAAATATCTATCGACCTCTTTAAACAACACACGTTTATACTAATCTACCTTTTCGGTATTTTGATGACAATCTCATAATGATCATCATGATCATGTTCATCCGTTTTAATTTTTAAGCCTGATCCAGTCACAAGATCGATTGACTGTCGAATCGTATTCAGCGCAAGACGTACATCCTTTGTATATGAGATACGCTTCGATTTCTTCGCCTTGTGAACCTCTTTATAAAACGCGACTCGTGCCTCTGTCTGCTTAACATTCAATTCTTTTGCGATAATCTCCTCAAGCAGTTTGAGCTGCAAATTCTCTGAATCGAGACCAAGCAATGCTCTTGCATGTCGCTCTGTAATCTTGCGTTCCATTAAGGCCTGCTTCACTACATCCGGTAGATTCAGCAAGCGAATTTTATTGGCTATTGTAGACTGGCTCTTGCCAAGCCGTTGCGCCAAACTTTCTTGCGTCAAATTGTGCAAATCAATGAGCTTCTGATAAGCATATGCTTCTTCGATCGCTGTAAGCCCTTCACGCTGCAAATTCTCGATTAAGGCAATGGATGCCGCCTGAGCGTCATTAATTTCTCTTACGATGCCCGGGATCGTATCCAAGCCCAACTTCTTGACAGCACGCCAACGGCGCTCTCCGGCAATGATTTCAAATTGCCCGTTTCGCTGGCGGACAACGATCGGCTGAATAACGCCGTGCGTTTTGATCGTCTGACACAGTTCATCAATACGCTCATCATCGAATATAGTTCGAGGCTGATAGGGACTGCTGACAATCTCATTCACCGGAAGCTGTTTCACTTCATCCAGCGATTGACGCTCCGCAAAACCGAATAACCGAGACAGTTGTTCTTTCATTTCCGTATAATACCACCTAACTTCAAAATAATGCCAGGCACATGAAGAAGCGGCAGTGCTCTGCTCCATTCTTGATCTTCTGCCCTACGTCGCTCAAGGAGGCAATTGGGCTGCGATTCCCGCTACTCCTCGCAATTTTCCATTCCCTTTACGTCCTTCGCGACAATGATAGAGTAGGACATCTGACTTGAACCATTTCTTTCCTTCGACAAAATTATACGCTCTGCCTTTATGTATTCTCCAAGCTTGTGCCTTTTTCCTGCCTTTTCTTGTACACGATAAAGAAAAACTTCGAATGATATCTTTTGCCGTCGTTACACTTCTATTCTAATCACTTTCTTGATAACACCTTATCTATCATGAACATGTTTCACGTGAAACATTTCGCCACATTCTATCAGGTTAGCTTCTTTATCCTATCATAAATAATTGCAAAAGATTAGGTTGCCTCCTTAACATTCTATGAACTCTTACCACCTCTATAAATATGAAAATTATTCCATGTAAATAGAATAAAGCGGAGGATGCCCCCCGCTCCAAGCTGCTATATGTTTACTTGTGTTTTTTGAATTTGTACGTTGCCAGCGGCATCTTCCATCCGGACAAATATATTGTGCTTGCCCTTTTTAAGCCCTGACCCTACAAGAGACACGTAGAACATCCTCTTGTCTTCATTGAATCTCACACTCTTCCAATCTCCTGTGTTCGAAGTACTCCACTTCACATCAATCAGGGCCGGCTGCTTATTTCCCGAGGCAATACGAAACATAGGCCGTACCGCATAATCAAGGGTTAGCATCATGTCTTGAACCGTCCCTTGCACAACTCCACGTTCCGCCTTTGCCTTCATAAAGGTTGCCCTAGGGGCTTCACGATCGATATAGATAATTTGATCGTCCTTCATCTCCGAACGTCCATCCGCGAACGCTTTACTCTTCAAGTTATACAACCCATCTGGCAGTTTACGACCCGTCACATCTGTACCATTCCATTCGTACGCATGCAATCCATTGGTAGGATTCGGCTTATTGAATAATAAATATTCAACTTCAGCCTTCTTCCCTATGTCAATACGACTCGCTGTAATAATCATCCGATCGGCGTCGCCTGGCAAATAATAATGGAATCGGATTGACTTATGTTTGTCCCCGTTCGGCGTGAGCAGTTGATCGTCTGCAAACCATCCCGTCAGCAGCGGATAATGACCGGAACCATGTATCAATTGGAAAGGGATTCGTAGCAATTCTGTTCCGTTCGTAAGCTGGAGGCTCCCAGTAAGGATTCCCGTCTCCTTAAGAGTGGTTAGATCCCATACAACAGGAACACGGACTGTCTCGCCAGGCTGCAACGTAATGGAAGCAGGATAGGAGATGTCCCATTTCCTTGCTTCGGATGACAATGTAACCTGATAGGTTATTTCCTGCGCGGTGCGATTCGTCACTTGGAACGTCTGCTCCTTCTTTGTACCGCAAGACTCTGATCCAACTACTCCATACGTTAACGCCGTGGGCTGTAGGAAGGTATGTGCATCCAGTGCTTTATCTATATTTACGAGTCCTGATCCCTGTGCGTGATACGGATATTCCGATCCATTGTTATCCGTAAGCTTATCCGCTGAAGTCATCAGCGCCGACTTCACCATTGCAGGCGTCCACTCCGGATGTGCCTCTAGAATGATCGCGGCTGCGGCCGACACATAAGGGACGGCCATGCTCGATCCGCTCATATTCCCATAACCCTGCTCATATAGATCACGCGGCATCGAGCTGCGTACATCAATCCCCGGAGCTACAAGATCCGGCTTCATAAGCCAAGTGCCTACAGCGGGACCGCGAGAACTCATCGCTGACATTCGGCTTCTCTGCTCTTCTCCCCACTGCCAGACTGCCGACTTGCCTTGCTTCAACATCGTCGCTCCTTGTGGAGAAATCGTAGCCGCGGGAATAAGTCGATGATCTTGCTCATTATGAATATTAATCCCCGGTTCCCACTCTACCTTCCCATCTTGATAGAACAGAATACCGCTAGCCTTCGCTCGGCATGCCGCTTCATAATAAGATGTTACCGAGGAACTGGGAGTCCTCACTACGATCCATTTCCCTTGGTGCTGCTTCTGTGTAATTACTCTAGGACTGTCCCCACTAACGAAGACAACATCAGCGGAACCATGCTTCGGAAAAGCAGGTGTATTTCTATCTGAAATTAGGCGTATGCTGCGATCGTTCTTCGAGAGCGTTGGTTCATAAGTAGGTAAGGTAGCTGCCCCAACGGTGATGACATCCTCCACCAGTCCTGGCGCTGTAATACTCCATAGCTTCTCCCCTGCGTTGCCGCTGGAGTTGACCACAACCACCCCTTTGCTTGCTGCATCCGCAATTGCCCGGGACAGTGGTTCATCTGGAGCATCGATATCTGAATGCAGAGACAAATTAATGACTCTCGCTCCATCTTCAATTGCACGCTGCATTGCCTCTACAATCGTAGACGTGAATTCATGACCTTCAGGGGCGACCGCACGGTAAATGAGCAGCGAGGCGCCAGGCGCTTGCTGTGCCACGATACCAGCAACATGCGTACCATGTCCTTTCTCATCTTGTGGATACTCATCGCCTTCCACAAAGTCATGTGCCTTCACGATTCGATCCTTCAATAAGGGATGCTCCATATCTGCACCAGAATCGATGACGGCGACTTTAATCCCTTTTCCTGTGTATGGATCATCTGTCTTCGCTGCTGTATGAGATGGATCGAGTTTTGGCTCACCTACAGGCAGTAGCAGCGCTTGAGCAGAAGCCGTCCCCACTCCAAGAGGAGCAGCCAATACCCCAGCAGCAACAATCAAAGCAAATGAGGCCTTCCATATCGGTTTGTACCAGCAATCTATGTTCATTCTATATTTCCTTCTCTCTAAGCCATTCATGATGTCTCTTAAATCGTAACATAGGATAGAGAGGGAAAGATTTACGCCACTGTAATCTAGCTGTCCCAATTTTTCTCAGTTCAGTCCTGCTTTCTCCGCTGATAGATTCATAACCTTCTCCTACTCAAGTAATTGAGGTTCGATAATGCTGTAAGAGCTGCTCTACCTTCGATTGAATCATTGTTCGTAATGATTCAGGCTTTACTGCTACCACATGACTGCCATACCTCATGAAATATTCGGCGATAAATGATTCTTCTCCTGGATTGTAGAATCCTGTAATGACGGTTTGTTCACCGATATCTAGTTTCATAGAAGGATAAGATTCTTTGTAGAAGATGTCCTTGGCCTGTTCTTCAATTTCTACCTCAAATCGAATATGGTGCACCGACTGGTATAGTTCTAAAGAGCGGCTAACTAGTTCATCAAGTGAAAATGGGGATTCTTCTGCTTCCACCTGCATGGAGGTAACTTTATCGCATCGGAACACTCGTTGTTGATTTGTATTTACCTCTATCCCTGTTGCGTACCATTGACCGAACTTAGCAGAAATTTTGAAAAATTGAACCCGATATCTCTTGCTGCCCTTATTCCGTGTATATTGAATGGTGCAGATGTTTTCATGAAGAATGCTCTTCAAGATTTGTTCCAAATAAAGACTTACATGATGATGCTGATTGCTTTCCAATTGCAGAACCTTTTTCATGCTACGAATCTTCTTGATTTGTTCTTGCGAAAGGCACTTTTCAAACTTCTCTTGCAGCTGATTGACATGCATATGAAATGGAGTAGATTGATAAGATTGCAGCGTCAGCATGGCGAAATACAGAGCGTAAACTTCATCAAGCGTAAAGATAATCGGCGATAGCAATCGATTCTGCAAAATACCATATCGCCCATAACGTCCATATTCCGAATAGATAGGCATGCCTAATTGTTCTAATGAGCGAATATCACGCAAAGCTGTACTTTTTGAAATCTGGTACTTATCCATGAGGTCTTGTAAATTAAAGAACTCTCGACTATTTAAGTATCTGAGCATGTCTTGTAATCGTTCTAATTTATTCATGCGTATCTCCTTATTAAAGGTGTCATGATTTGATACCTTTAACAATTATGATAAAACCAAGGCCAAATATCAAATGCTAAAAGGTATCTGCCAACCATGATGATCCACAAGGAGACTGATACGATGAGCGCAACACTGGAAGTCGCTATTTTCCTGTCCATGAACGGACATGCACGGGAAGCCATTCATTTTTACAAACAACATTTGAACGCGAAGGAATTGCTGGTTGTGACCTATCAAGACATGGCGAAGCGTGACAGCTCCATAACGCTTACGGAGGACAACAAGAATCAGATTACTCACTCTGTCTTATCGATTGGCAGAACGAAAATAATGATTGCAGAAGATACAATGAACCCTGGGGAAGCCTATACTGTTGGCAATAACACGTCACTGTGCATTCAGAGCGCTGATTTAGAGGAAGTGGAACGATATTATGCCAGCTTGATTACGGATAAACGGGTACGCATTATTGTCCCGTTATCGAGCAATATATTCAGCAAAGCCTACGGTATAATCGAAGATCCGTTCGGTATTCACATCCAATTGATGTTTGATTCCAGATTGCAATCATAGCCGAATATTAGTTGCATCCGCATCGACTGACACAAAAAAAGAGGCCGAACGTTTTCGGCCTCTTTTCCCTATTCTAACTTACCATCTATTCCTCTACACAATTGGTGTCTTCAGCGGCGTGCCGGGCTTACGTGGGTACGCCTTCGGTGTTGGCCCCTTCTTCGACATCACTATAATGTGACGCTCGGACTGCTCCACCGGAAGCTTCAATGCATGGTCAGCTGTAAATGTGGCCTGCAGCACTTGTAGGCTTCGCTTCGCCTCCACAATCTCTTCCTGTGGATCTGTCCCCTTCATCGCTGCGAATGTGCCGCCTGGACGCACGAACGGCAGGCAGAACTCATTCAGCACGTTCAATCTGGCAACAGCACGTGCTGTCACAAGATCATACTGATCGCGGTGCTCCGGCTTGCGAGCAACCTCCTCAGCACGCCCATGAATACAGCTAACCCCCGTCAATCCAAGCTCCTGCACCAGATGATTCAGAAATACAATTCGCTTATTAAGGGAATCAACAATCGTCAACTGAAAATGCGGGAACATAATCGCCAGTGGAATCCCTGGGAAGCCTGCCCCTGAACCGATATCAGCCATACGCTTGACTTCCTTCATATTGACATGGAAGCCTAGTGTCAGTGAATCGTAGAAGTGCTTCTCGTATACGAGCTCACGCTCGGTGATGCCGGTCAAGTTCATCCGCTCATTCCAATCCACCAACACCCGATAATAAGTCTCTAATTGATTCCACTGTGTATCTGTAATCGGCGGCCATCCATGTCCGGATAGCCAGCCTTGGAACTGTTCTTGCAATGCATCCATCACTGGCAATCTCCTCTTCTGCAGTTAGTGTCCCCAACCTGCATACTTGGCACAGCCCGCTCACCCGAATTACGACTGAGCGTGCTTCTCGGCTGTTACGCGGTTGTAATGCTCCAAATATACAAGCAGGATTGAAATATCTGCAGGAGTTACACCAGAAATACGCGATGCTTGCCCGATAGACAACGGGCGAATCTTCGCTAGCTTCTGCTTCGCTTCCGACGCAATGCCATGAACCGCATTATAATCGATATCCTGCGGGATCAGCTTCTTCTCCATCTTCGCCAGACGCTCTACTTGTAGCAGCTGCTTCTCAATATATCCTGCATACTTAATCTGAATCTCAACCTGTTCCTTCATTTCTTCATCCAACTCAAGCGGCGACGGGAATAACTTATCCACATGTGCATAAGATATTTCTGGACGTCGCAGCAAGGTAACGGCGTCACAACCGTTCGTCAGTGGAGCAGAACCCGCTTCTGCAAGCATTGCCTGCACGGCTTCATCCGGTTTCACCTTTGTTGCCTTCAAGCGCTCCAGCTCTTGACCGACCAAGTCAAGTTTGTGCTGGAATGAAGCGTACCGCTCATCGGTAATAAGACCAATCTCATGCCCGATATCCGTCAAGCGCATATCCGCATTGTCATGGCGAAGCAGCAGTCTATATTCCGCTCGGGACGTAAGCAGACGATACGGCTCATTCGTCCCCTTCGTTACGAGATCATCAATCAACACGCCAATGTAAGCTTGCGAGCGATTCAGGATGACAGCAGGCTTGCCCTGCACCTTGCGTGCAGCATTGATGCCGGCCATAACCCCCTGCGCAGCAGCTTCTTCATAACCCGATGTTCCGTTAATTTGTCCAGCTGTGAATAAGCCATCTACCTGTTTTGTCTCCAGCGTTGGCCACAGCTGTGTCGGCACGACTGCATCATACTCAATCGCATATCCAGTTCGCATCATTTCCGCGTTCTCGAGTCCCGGGACAGAGCGCAGGATTTGCAACTGAACATCTTCAGGCATACTCGTGGACAGTCCTTGTACATAATACTCAGCTGTATCCTTGCCTTCCGGCTCCAGGAAGATTTGATGCTTCGGTTTATCCGCAAAGCGAACGATCTTATCTTCAATGGACGGGCAATAACGAGGACCTGTACCTTCAATGACACCAGAGAACATCGGTGCACGATGCAAGTTATCATTGATAATGCGATGCGTATTCTCCGACGTATACGTTAGCCAGCAAGGAAGCTGCTCATTATCGGAAGACTTCGTTTCATAAGAGAAGAACTTCGGATGATCGTCTCCAGGCTGGATTTCTGTTTTGGAAAAGTCGATTGTCCCTCCATTCACCCGCGGAGGAGTACCTGTCTTGAAGCGAACGAGATCAAATCCGAGATTGCGCAAGCATTCGGACAGCTTCAAAGACGGTTGTTGGTTGTTCGGGCCGCTCTCATACATCAACTCACCGATAATGATTTTGCCCCGCAAGTACGTACCTGTCGTTAAGACAACCGTTTTCGAGCGGAAAATAGCACCTGATTTAGTGATGGTACCTACACATTTACCGTCTTCCACGATCAATTCCTCGACCATGCCTTGACGCAGCGTTAAGTTCGGCGTTGTTTCTACTGTTTCCTTCATTTTTGCCTGATACAATACCTTGTCGGCCTGAGCACGCAGCGCGTGGACAGCTGGCCCTTTCCCGGTATTGAGCATCCGCATTTGGATGAAGGTTTTATCGATATTGCGGCCCATTTCTCCGCCTAATGCATCGATTTCGCGTACAACATGGCCCTTAGCTGGGCCGCCAATCGAAGGGTTGCACGGCATGAAAGCAACCATATCTAAGTTAATCGTCAACAGCAACGTATTGCAGCCCATCCGTGCAGAAGCAAGTGCCGCTTCACAGCCCGCATGGCCCGCTCCGATAACTATTACATCATATTGTCCCGCCTCAAATGGCATGGGGCTCCCTCCTTTAACAACTTTCTATATAAATAAACAGCACTCACGGCATCAAGACCTTTCACCGTGATCACAACTCTCTATTTTCCAAGACAGAACTGGGAGAAGATCTGGTCAATCAGCGAATCGCCTACAGAGTCTCCAATGATTTCGCCGAGCAGCTCCCAAGCGGTGCGCACGTCGATTTGAATCATATCAATTGGTATTCCCTGCTGTGATGCCTCCACAGCGTCTTCTAGTGCCCGCAGCGTCTTCTTGAGCAGCGCAATATGCCGTACGTTGCTGACATACGTCATATCCCCCGCTTCAATTCCACCGCTGAAGAACAACTCGGAGATCACCTTCTCCAGCGCGTCCACGCCTTCCTGCTCTTTCGCGGACATACGCACGATTTGGCTCTCACCAAATGCTTCCTTCAACGGAGTATCATCCAACACCGTAGGCAGATCCATTTTATTCACAATGACAATCACTTGTCTACCCGTAATTTGCTCCATCCATTCCCGTTCATCTGGATGAAGCTCATCATTGTTGTTCACGACGAAAAGAATGAGGTCTGCTTCTTGGAGTGCACTGCGTGAACGCTCTACCCCAATTCGCTCCACCACATCTGTCGTCTCCCGAATACCAGCCGTATCCAAGAGACGCAGCGGAATCCCGTTAATGGTTACGAATTGCTCGACCACATCGCGAGTTGTTCCCGGAATATCGGTGACAATCGCTTTATTATCTTGGGCAAGCGTATTGAGCAGCGATGATTTGCCGACATTTGGTCGCCCAATAATCGCAGTGACAATACCCTCCCTCAATATTTTCCCCTCAGATGCGGTCTTCAATAGCCGCGTCACTTCTTCCATGACTTGCCCGCATTTATCTTGAATAAAGTTGCTCGTCAGCTCTTCAACATCATGCTCTGGATAGTCGATATTCACTTCGATATGAGCAAGTGTCTCAATGAGTGTATGACGGAGCGACTTAATTCGGGTAGACAGTTGACCTTGTGCCTGCTTCATAGCGATGCTGAAGGCACGATCCGACTTCGAGCGAATGAGATCAATAACTGCCTCCGCTTGTGACAAATCAATTCTGCCATTGAGAAATGCACGCTTTGTGAACTCTCCCGGCTCCGCCAGACGGATTCCTTGCTGAAGCAGAATATCCATCACCTTCCGCACCGAAATAATTCCGCCATGCGTATTGATTTCGACAACATCCTCCGTTGTGAATGAACGAGGGCCTCGCATCACGCTTACGAGCACCTCTTCTACTCGCTCCCCTGACTGTGGATCAACAATATGTCCATAATGTATCGTATGGCTGTCCGCCTCTGTTAGCTTCGTTTTTGAACGGAATATGCGATCCACTTCAGCGAAAGATCCTTCTCCGCTTACTCGGATAATCGCTATACCGCCTTCGCCAAGCGGTGTAGATACCGCTGCGATTGGTTCGTAATTCATCCTAATAATGACCTCCGCACATATAGGGTACATTTATATTATCTCATTTTACGTCAAACGCCTAATCATGAAATCCCGTTCAATGAGTCAAATAACGAAAAAATGCAATGAGAGCACCCTGAACCAGGCGCAATCATTGCATTTTCTATCTGTCTATGCGTTCTGAATAGAGGTTATTCATAAGTGCAGCCATGCCTATTTAATCATAATGACTACGCGTCGGTTAGGCTCCTCGCCTTTACTGCAAGTTTTTACCTTCGGATGATCCTGCAGCTTCGCATGAATAATCTTGCGATCCTGCGCCGTCATCGGCTCCAGTACAACCTCTTGCCGGGAACGAATCACTTTGTTCGCGAGCCGCTCAGACAACGATTCGAGCGTTTTCTTACGCCGTTCGCGGAACTGCTCTGCATCAAGAATAATACGGAGATGATGCTTGGAATAACGATTGGCTACCAGGTTCGCCAAGTATTGAAGCGAATCAAGCGTTTGACCGCGGCGCCCAATAATAAGACCCAAGTCCGAGCCGCTAATATCAAGCGTTACCGTGTCCTTCCTCTTATGTACTCCAACTTCCACATCAAGCCCCATCGAGCGGGCAACATCCATAATGAATTGCTTCGCTTCTTCAATCGGATCAATATCGTCTGTAGAGTCAGCTTCCATCTCCTGATCTCTATCCTTCGATACTGCTGCTGCCTGCATGCCGGCCACAGCAGATGCTGTCTGAACTGGCTTCGATGACGATGATTGTGTTGTAGGTTCAGAGAGCGGGACATCCTTGTCCGGCAGAAGAGTCAACTCGACCTTCGCTGGACGAACGCCGATAAGTCCAAACAGCCCGCGTGATGGCTTTTCCAGCACGCGAACAGATACGCGATCCTCGGTTACGTTCATTCGTTCCAAACCGTTCTTTATTGCATCTTCGATCGTCTTTCCCGATACAACGAGCGTATTCATTTCGCCGGACGAACCTCCTTATCCTTATCGCGATAAAGGAAATAGTTCTGAACAATAGTAAAGACGTTGCTGTATACCCAGTACAACGGAAGTGCCGCTGGGAAGTTGATCGACATGACGAAGATCAACACTGGGAAGATTAGCATCATGAATTGCATAGGGCCTTGCATTGGGTTTTGACTTGCCATCATCTTCGACTGCACGAATGTCGTCAATGCAGCAACGACCGGCAATACATAAAACGGATCCGCCTCACCCAGTTTGAGCCACAAGAATGTATGCTCACGAATGGCAGAGTTCATGTAGATCGAATTATACAAAGCGATAAAAACTGGCATTTGAATGAAGATTGGCAAGCATCCCGCCAGCGGATTTACGTTGTGCTGTTGGAACAGCTTCATCGTTTCTTCCTGCTGCTTTTGCGGATTATCCTTATGTTTCTTCTTTATTTCAGCGAGCTGAGGTTGCAGCTTCTGCATTTCCTTCGAGCTGCGCATTTGCTTAACTGTAAGCGGCAAGATACACAGACGAACAATAACGGTTAGCAGCAAGATGGCGAATCCATACTCCCCACTGAACCAGCCTGCGAATGTATCAAGTGCTAGTGAAAAATAATAGACCACGTTACGCTCCCAGAAGTTACCCTGCAGCAAATCCTCCGTCTTTAGCGTAGTGGTCGTGGACGTACATCCCGACAATACAACGATCAACAGCACAGAAACCGCTACCAAGAGCCATTTGCGGTTCGAGAACAACTTGTTCAGCGACAATAGCATAACCCCTCTCTTAACCTTCCGATTCCAACAGTAAATATATCACATTTCCCCTGTTAAAGGAAACGATTCAACAGGTATATCGTGCGATCTTGCTGACAAATTACATTCATTTATATATAGAAGCTTTTCGCATGACATGATGGACGCTCTTGGCAAGCTTGTCATAGTCCATTTCCGTCGCGCCTTTACGCACAATGAACACCAAATCGACATGATCCATAATGCGATCTGCCTGAAGTCTGACAATTTCCTTGATCATGCGGCGCATTCGATTGCGCACAACCGCATTGCCAATCTTTTTGCTCGCCGATATCCCAACGCGGAACCGTTCAACCTTCGGCTGGGCATAAACATACAGTACAAGCTGATGATTGGCAAAGGAACGACCATTGCGATAAACACGAGTAAAATCTGCGCGATCCTGCAGCCGATACTCTTTTTGCATCGGATCTTTCTCCTATCTCTCCGGATGAACTCCGCTCGTCCCTACTCTAAAATGCTTGATTGGTATGATCAAAGTATGGGCACCTGCGTAACGGAATAAACATTTCTTCTACTACATTTTATGTGACGCCTTTATGACGAAAAACGTATGATTTTCGCGTAAAAAGAAAAAAAGACCACCGAGGTGGTCTTGTATTCACGCGATCTTATGCGCTCAATACTTTTCTGCCTTTTAGGCGACGAGCAGCCAACACCTTACGGCCGTTTTTCGTGCTCATTCTTTTACGGAAACCGTGAACTTTCTTACGTTTGCTCACGTTAGGTTTAAATGTCGGTTTCAACGTATTGCACCTCCTCGAACGAGATATGTCATGATGAACCATTCATTGCTACGTTTATCTGTCTGCGCAAAATTCCTTTTTACATTTAACCAGAATACGCGGGAAAAGTCAATCCTCACCGTTTCTCCTATCATCTCTTTTCGATTCCGAATTCACATCATAATGAAAAATACATTCTTATTATGTATAGAAATGATTATCCACACTTCGAACTTCGATCATGCTCGACACATTTTGTTATACACATGTGCAAAACTAAAAAATATCGACAATTCCGTCCCCTTGCCTGTGTACAAAAAATAGCGGGCCTTTGTCTGGACATGTCGAAAAGAAACAAGTTATGAACAATATCTAGTGGTGTAGATAACATTTATGCACAAGTTATTGAATTTGTGGATAAAATAAGCCCGATCATTGAAATATAAGGCCTCATCTGCTATGATTATATTGCTTTTCGGTTGTGAATAGCGATTGTGGATATTTACTTATCAACAGTCTGTGGATAAGGTTGTGAACAATTTATACTCACATGTTTAGAACTTGTTCGACATGATCTGCATATTGTGGATAAATAGTTGTAAGAAACGGTATACTTCGACAGCAACATGTCTGATGTTTCGTGGAAAACGCGAGAAATTTTCTTGACTGGAGCACAAGCATATCGACATGTAAGCATAGACCCCGACAATACGCTCTTTTCGAGGACAGGTTAGTTCATGATGATTTCACGTCTTTGTGAACCTTCTTCCTCATTAAGAGGGCTTTCTGCGCCTTGCGGAGCCTTTTTGCGTCTTGTCGGGGCAATTGTCCTTTTTTCAGGCGTAATTGCCGGTAAGCGCGTCATATGAAGACGCAGCAGGCTTGAAGGAGTGAAACAATCTGTGGAGCGCCAAGCAAATGAACATTGGCAGGAAATATTGTCCGTCATCCAGACGAAGCTAAGCAAACCTAGCTTTGATACCTGGTTCAAGGCCACGAAGGCTGTAAAGTTTACAGACTCACAGCTGCTCATTACTGCGCCGAATACATTTTCGGTGGAATGGCTTGAGAGCCGGTATACGAAGCTTGTCAGCTCAACAGTGATGGAAGAAACGGGCAAGCAAGTGGACGTCAAGTTCATTATTGAGGAAGCAGCTCAAGCGGAAGCAGAAGTCGTGCAGCCACAGGCTTCACCGGCTCGAGTCGCCGTCTATGATGAACCGGCTTCCAATATGCTTAACCCAAAATACACGTTCGATACATTCGTCATTGGCTCGAACAATCGCTTCGCGCATGCTGCATCGCTCGCCGTCGCTGAAGCGCCGGCCAAAGCCTATAACCCGCTCTTTTTATACGGGGGAGTAGGTCTCGGCAAAACGCATCTCATGCATGCGATCGGTCATTATATTTTGGAGCATAATCCCGCAAGCCGCGTCGTCTATACGACGTCGGAGAAATTTATGAATGAATTCATTAATGCCATTCGGGATAACCGCGGAGAAAGCTTCCGCAACAAATACCGCAATATTGACATTTTGCTTATTGACGACATTCAGTTCTTGGCAGGGAAGGAACAAACCCAGGAGGAGTTCTTCCATACATTCAATGCACTGCATAACGAGAACAAGCACATCGTCCTCTCCAGCGATCGCCCTCCTAAGGAGATCGAAACATTAGAGGAACGGCTGCGTTCTCGCTTCGAATGGGGTCTTATTACGGATATTCAGCCGCCGGATCTCGAGACACGAATTGCGATTCTGCGCAAGAAGGCTAAGGCCGAGAACTTGGATATACCGAATGAAGCCATGGTGTACATCGCCAACCAAATCAATACGAACATTCGTGAGTTGGAAGGTGCGCTTACGCGCGTTGTCGCATTTTCCACGATGACAAATCAGGATATCACGACTCACTTGGCTGCAGAGGCACTCAAGGATCTCATCCCGTCCAGCCGTCCGAAGATGATTACGATCCAGGACATTCAGCATAAGGTCGGGGAGTTCTATGGACTTAAGATGGAGGATTTCAAGGCACGCAAGAGAACGAAAGCCGTCGCTTTTCCCCGTCAAATTGCCATGTATTTATCGCGGGAGCTCACTGATTATTCCTTGCCGAAAATTGGTGAAGCCTTTGGCGGACGAGATCATACAACCGTCATTCATGCCCACGAGAAAATCACCCAAAATCTGCAGCAAGATCAGGAACTTTATAAGGTTGTACAGAACCTGATCGACAAAATTAAAAATCCAACGCTGTGAACAACATAACAAGCCTATACACAATCTATACACATGTGGATAGGCTTTACTTTATGCCTGTTCAAGAGGGTTATCCACATATTCAGTGCCCCTACTATTACTACTATTATTAAAAAAGATTATATAGATCATCATAAGAAGAGCGCATATTCGGCATATCTCGACTCAGAGCAACCGGATATAACAAGATTCGTAACAGATAGCAACAGTAGAATGAGCGCAAATTGGCGTTAGGGAGTGAACGTATGAAACTTTCGATATTGAAAAATGAACTAAATGAAGCGATACAGAACGTATCTAAAGCGATTTCCAGCAGAACGACGATCCCCATTTTAAGCGGGATTAAGGTTGACGTTACGTTCCAAGGGGTTACCCTTACTGCTAGTGATACGGATATCTCTATTCAAACCTTTATTCCAGTTGAGGATGATCGCCAGACGATTGTTCAAGTAGAACGTCCGGGTAGCGTTGTTTTGCCGGCTAAGTTTTTCGTAGAAATCATTAAGAAATTGCCTTCCCAAGATGTAGAGATCGAAGTGAAGGAGCATTTCCAGACATTCCTTCGTTCCGGTACAACAGATATCCAGATGGTCGGACTTGATCCAGAAGAGTATCCTGTTCTGCCTAGCATCGAAGAAAACCAAGTGATTACAGTCAATGGCGATTTGCTGAGAACTATGATTAAGCAAACCGCATTCGCTATTTCTTCCAACGAAACAACGCCAATTTTGACGGGTGTATTGTGGAATCTGAGCGAAGGTAATTTGAAATTCGTATCCACAGACCGCCACCGCTTGGCAAGCCGTACGGCTGATATCCAAGCAGACCCAGAGATTCGTTTTACGAATGTTGTCATTTCCGGTAAGACGCTGAATGAATTGAGCAAAATCATCCCTGATCAGAACACAATGGTGGATATTGTCGTTGCCGACAACCAAGTGTTGTTCAAAATCGATCGAGTTCTATTCTATTCGCGTATTTTGGATGGGACGTATCCAGATACTTCTAAAATTATTCCGCAAAACTACAAAACAGAACTTATTTTGGACACAAAAAAGCTCATCGATGCAATTGACCGTGCTTATTTGCTGTCCCGTGAAGATAAAACGAACATTGTCCGTCTGCAGACGAAGGAAGATGGTACGATAGAAATTTCTTCCAGCTCATCTGAGCTAGGCCGTGTTACAGAGCAATTGGATGTGAAGGAATTCAAAGGGGATCCGCTTCGGATTGCTTTCAACTCGAAATATATGCTGGATGTGTTGAAGGTTGTCGAATGTGAAAACATCTTCATTGGATTTACAGGGGCAATGAGCCCAATCATCATTAAGCCGACTGAACACGTCAGCAGCTTGCATCTCATTTTGCCATACCGCACCACAAATTAAGATAGGGTTGGTGCATCTGCATCACAAGGAGGATACGACATGAATGACATCCAAATTCGAACGGAATTCATTACGCTAGGGCAGTTTCTGAAGTTGGCTAATTGCGCTTCAACAGGCGGTCACGCCAAAATTATGCTGGCAGAGAACATGGTGAAAGTAAACGGTGAAGATGAAGCGCGGCGCGGCCGGAAGCTGTATCCGGGCAACGTTGTCTCAGTAGATGGATGCGGTGAGTTCCTCATCGTTTCATCTCAGGAGGCTTAATCGAGTGTTCGTCAAATCGATCGCTCTGCAAAATTATCGCAATTATGGCGCGCTCGAATTGAATACAGACAATCGAGTTAATATTTTTGTCGGCAATAATGCGCAGGGGAAGACCAATTTGCTCGAATCCATATTTGTGCTTGCCCTGACGAAATCACATCGGACACCACGAGATAAAGAACTCATCGGATGGGAAGCAGAGCATGCACAGCTTCGAGCATCTGTAGAACGGAAGTACGGAACAGTTCAGCTGGAGCTAAACATTTCTCGGCAGGGGAAAAAGGCAAGGCTGAATGGTTTAGAGCAGCGTAAGCTGAGCGGCTTCATTGGTGCGCTTAATGTTGTCATGTTCGCCCCAGAGGATTTGGAAATCGTAAAGGGATCGCCAGGCATTCGCCGGAGATTTCTGGATATGGAGATTGGCCAAGTTCAGCCAAGCTATCTATACCATCTGCAGCAGTATCAGAAGGTGCTCTTGCAGCGCAACAATCTACTCAAGCAAATGTGGAGCAGTCCAAGCGGACAAGCGAATACGATGCTCGATATATTCAATGAGCAGCTTGTTACGAATGGTGTTAAAGTTGTAAAGAAAAGGAAACAATATTTAAAGAAACTCCAATCATGGGCGGAGCAAATTCATGCCGGTATCACGAATGGCAAGGAAGCTCTTACCGTTGAATATAGTCCATCGTTTGCGATGCCAGACGAAGATGAAGCTGTCTTATTCGAGCAATTTATGTTAAAGTTAACACAAATGAAAGACCAGGAGGTGCGGCGCGGCATGACACTTGTCGGACCGCACCGGGACGATCTTGCCTTCTACATTAACGGCAAAGAAGTGCAAACCTATGGATCGCAAGGTCAGCAGCGGACGACAGCGCTGTCGCTGAAGCTGGCTGAGATCGAACTGATGCACGAGGAAATAGGAGAATATCCTATCCTACTGCTCGACGATGTTCTGTCTGAGCTTGATTCGATGCGCCAGACGCAGCTGATTGAGACGTTTCAGAGCAAGGTACAAACGTTCATTACGACGACAGGCATTGAAGGCATTAATACGAGCAAGTTGCATGATGCAAATATGTTCCACGTGGAAAATGGGCAAGTCATGCGGTAAGAGGTTGTTCTAAGGGGAGTGAGCGCTATGTATATTCACTTGGGCGGAGAAAGAGTCATTCGTTCCTCGGAACTGGTCGCCATTTTTGATGTATCGATAGAGAAATCATCTAAGCTGTCTAAGCAGTTCGTGGCGAATGCGCACAAAGTGAAAAATGTTGAGGCGATAGGCGAGGAAGAAGCAAAGTCCATCGTCGTGACGAAGGGAAAAGTTTTTTACTCTCCGATATCATCTACAACATTGAAGAAGCGTGCGCATCATTTTAACGAGTAGGCGAACATTGCATACAGCCTTGTTGACAGCGTCATCTCTATATTCCACTGCTTAGCAGTTGGGATTTCTTGGGATGATGCTCTTGCAATTACATGCGATTGGCATAATGAACGGTACTGAAATTAGAGAAGTAGGTGAAGGCATGTCTGTGAATCATAACACGTATGATGAGAGCCAGATTCAGGTGTTGGAAGGCTTGGAAGCCGTACGCAAACGGCCGGGGATGTACATCGGTTCAACGAGTGCCAAAGGTCTGCATCATTTGGTATGGGAAGTCGTCGATAACAGTATTGACGAGGCGTTGGCTGGGTATTGCACGAAAATCGAAGTAACCGTACATGAAGACAACAGCGTTACGGTCGTGGACAATGGACGTGGTATTCCAGTCGGGATCCATGAGAAGATGAAGCGTCCAGCTGTTGAAGTCGTTATGACCGTTCTTCATGCGGGCGGTAAGTTCGGCGGCGAAGGATACAAAGTATCCGGCGGCTTGCACGGTGTTGGTGTCTCGGTCGTAAATGCCTTGTCTTCGAGCTTAATCGTTACCGTGAAACGAGACGGACATATCCATCAGCAGGAATATCATCGCGGGGTTCCACAAGGTGATTTGGAAATAATCGGAGACACGGAGGAAACCGGCACAACGATTCGATTCCAGCCCGATCCAGAAGTGTTTACAGAGACGACGGTATACGAATACGACACACTTCTGTCCCGTATTCGCGAGCTTGCATTTTTGAACAAAGGCATCCAAATGGTGCTTACCGATGAACGTACTGGACATTCAGAAACATTTAAGTACGACGGCGGCATCAAGGAATTCGTTGAGTACCTGAACCGCAATCGTGAGAAGATGCATGAGCAGCCAATTTACGTGGAAGGCTCCAAAGATTACATTACGTGCGAAATCGCACTCCAATATAACGATAGCTACACCGAGAATATTTACTCTTTTGCCAACAACATTCATACGCACGAAGGCGGTACGCATGAATCTGGCTTTAAGAGTGCGCTTACGCGAATCATTAACGATTATGCTCGGAAGATGAACCTGATGAAGGACAATAACTCCAACTTAAGTGGGGATGATGTTCGTGAGGGTCTGACCGCGATTATTTCCGTGAAGATTCCAGAGCCGCAATTCGAAGGACAAACGAAGACAAAGCTCGGCAATAGTGAAGTACGCAGCATTGTTGAGTCTGTATTTTCCGAGAAGTTCATGGAGTTCCTGAACGAGAACCCGATGATTTCGAAGAAGGTCGTCGAGAAGGGGATGCAGGCATCCCGAGCTCGAGAAGCAGCTCGCCGTGCACGTGAGTTGACGCGCCGCAAGAGCGCGCTTGAAGTGAGCTCCCTTCCAGGTAAGCTGGCGGATTGCTCTTCCAAGGATGCTGCACATTGCGAATTGTTCATTGTCGAAGGTGACTCTGCGGGCGGTTCTGCGAAGCAAGGCCGCGATCGCCATTTCCAGGCGATCTTGCCGCTGAAGGGTAAAATCTTGAACGTTGAGAAGTCTCGCTTGGATAAGATCTTATCCAACGCTGAGATTCGTGCGATCATTACGGCGCTTGGTACAGGGATTGGCGAAGACTTTGATCTTGAGAAAGCTCGCTATCACAAAATCGTCATCATGACCGATGCCGACGTCGATGGTGCTCACATTCGGACACTGCTATTGACATTCTTCTATCGTTACATGCGCAAGCTTATCGAAGCGGGATACGTGTACATTGCACAGCCACCGCTCTATAAAATTGAGCGCAACAAAATTGTTCGATATGCAGATAGCGATAAGCAGAAGGACGAAATTATCGCAGAATTCGGTGAAGGCGTGAAAATCAATGTTCAGCGATATAAAGGTCTTGGTGAGATGAATGCAGAGCAGCTGTGGGAGACGACAATGGATCCTGAGAGCCGGAAAATGCTCCAAGTTTCGTTCGATGATGCCAAGATGGCAGATGATGTGTTCGATACGCTCATGGGTGATAACGTTGAACCACGACGTGATTTCATTCAGCGCCATGCCAAGTTTGTTAAAAATCTTGATTTCTAATCGAATCCTACCACTTGGGATCGTGCACTCCATCGCAAAGCACGGAGGTTCGATATAACAATAGAGCCCCAGTTCCACATCAGGACTGGGGCTTTGGTGTGGTAGCGGGCTTCAGTTGATGTCAGCAGAGTGAGGGGAGTCCTTATTACTTCAATCGTCCATAAGCTTTGGCATTTCGGACGATGCGGCGATAAGCAGCAGGGTTGAATGTGCGGTACACGTAGATAGCAGGCTTCGTATTGACCTCTAGTATCCAAGGGTGCATGCTTTTGTCAATCGCAATATCGAGCCCAAGCTCCTTGAGCCCCTTATGTCCCTTGCTCAGACGTGCCCCGACGGACAGCCCGATTCGTTCCAGCTCGCTGCGCAGCTGCTGGGTGGAGCTTGCATTTAAGTGGGGCTTCAAGAGAGTCCGCAGTGATTCCATTTTTCCTCCGTTGCTGACGTTCGTCACAATCTTGTGAGCAGCCGCCTTTCGACCAAGGATAGACATAACCTCCCACTTGTTGTCCACATTTTTTTGCACGAACACACGGAGATCGAACTTCCTTCCCCGGTGAGACAGCATGTGGACTCCTTGTTGAATCAAGTACTTTCGTTTTCCGATTCTGGTTTTGATTTTGGCCAGGAGAGAGTCTATTTCGGTGAAGGTGGCCGTGGAAGTACCTTCTCTCAACTCGAAAGAGTCATTGGCGTGCTGCGTAACACGCATAACGCCTTTGCCATGAGTGCCTAGGTCAGGTTTCACATACACCATTTGAAATTGATTTAGCATCTCCTTCAACCGGAGAGCACTATAGATGGACGTCTTAGGAATATACGAACGTAGTGAGGAGTCTTGCAAAATTTTCGTCTTTTTCCATTTGCTAAATATACGCCGGCTGGACAAACATCATCACCCTTTTCCAAATCAGTCATTTTATTTTTTGAACGGGTAGGGAGCAGAGGGATAAGAAGTTGATATCAATGTATGATCAATCGGGCAAATAGAAATAGTACAATCAACTATATGGCGTGGAAAATGTTCGGATTTTGGGCGGTTTCATGGAACGTTTAATTGTATCTCTTTTGTGAAAGTAATATAATATAAATAGTGCAGTTAAGGAATTGATGAGTATGATTTTATCCGCATGATCAAGCTAGAGTAGAAATTATCCCTTGTGAACATGGCGCCTTTTTAGTCCATAATGGTTTGTGTTGCCATGTGGGGAGTTTCGATATGGACTAGATAAAAGATTATTCGTCCGTGGAAATGGTTCGACTCCATTTATGGGGGGGAAGGGCCGTTTTCGCTTGTAGAGAGCAAATATTGCATTTTGCTAGATGATGATGACGCTGTTAAATACGAATTTTAAGGAGGTCCAGCATGGCGGAAGAACAACAACCGCAAATCAGGGATCGCGACATCGGCACGGAGATGCGGGAATCATTCCTGGATTACGCGATGAGTATCATCGTAAGCCGCGCTCTGCCGGACGTGCGTGACGGATTGAAGCCGGTTCACCGACGTATTTTGTATGCGATGTCAGACCTCGGCATGTCACCGGACAAACCGTATAAGAAATCAGCGAGGATCGTTGGTGAAGTTATCGGTAAGTATCACCCGCATGGTGACTCTGCCGTATATGAGACCATGGTGCGTATGGCCCAGGATTTCTCGCTTCGTTACATGCTCGTGGATGGTCACGGGAACTTTGGTTCCATTGACGGAGACTCAGCTGCGGCGATGCGTTATACAGAAGCGCGACTCTCCAAGATTGCCATGGAACTGCTTCGTGATATTAACAAAGAAACGATCGACTTTGCTCCGAACTATGACGGCGAAGAGCAAGAGCCTGTTGTATTGCCGGCTCGCTTCCCGAATTTGCTCGTGAACGGGGTATCCGGTATCGCAGTAGGTATGGCAACGAACATCCCACCGCACAACCTGACGGAAGTCATTGACGGCCTGCAGGCGCTGATTCAGAATCCAGAGTTAACGCCAATGGACTTGATGGAATACATCAAGGGCCCAGACTTCCCAACATCCGGATTGATTATGGGTCGGGAAGGTATTCGCCAAGCGTATGCGACTGGCCGCGGATCTGTTACGATGCGGGCACGTGCGACAATCGAGGACAATAACGGCAAGGCTCGTATCGTTGTTCACGAATTGCCTTATCAAGTCATTAAGGCTCGTCTCGTTGAGAAGATTGCTGAATTGGTACGCGAGAAGCGCATTGACGGCATTACTGACCTTCGTGATGAATCTGACCGCAACGGAATGCGCGTTGTTATCGAACTGCGCCGTGATGTGAACCCGAATGTCGTTCTGAATAACTTGTACAAGCATACAGCGATGCAGAGCAACTTCGGCATCAATATGCTGGCGCTTGTGAATCAAGAGCCTCGCGTTCTTAATTTACGTGAGATGCTCCATTATTATTTGGAGCACCAGATCGAAGTGATTCGTCGCCGTACCGAGTACGATTTGAAGAAAGCCGAGGCACGTGCACATATTCTCGAGGGCCTGCGCATTGCGCTTGATCATATCGACGAGATTATTGCGCTTATCCGCGGCTCGAAGAATGACGAAGAGGCTCGTGAAGGGTTAATCACTCGATTCGGTCTAAGCTTCGACCAAGCACAGGCGATTCTCGATATGCGTCTGCGCCGTCTGACAGGCTTGGAGCGCGAGAAGATCGAAGCTGAATATAACGAATTGCTGACGAAGATCGCGGAATACCGTGAAATCTTGGCGAACGAACAGCTTGTGCTGACCATCATCAACGATGAGCTTGAAGAAGTGAAGCAGAAGTATGGGGATGAGCGCCGTACAGAAATCACGATTGGCGAGGATAGCATACTTGATGAGGATCTGATCCCTCAAGAAGATGTTATCATCACCATTTCGCATAGCGGATATATTAAGCGTCTTCCGGTAACGACATATCGTAGCCAGAAGCGTGGAGGCCGTGGTGTAGTTGGTATGGATACGAAGGATAATGATTTCGTAGAGCATTTATTCGTGTCCAACTCTCACCATTACCTGATGTTCTTCACGGACAAGGGTAAGGTTTACCGCATCAAGGCATATGAGATTCCAGACTTGAGCCGCACGGCGAGAGGAACGCCAATTATCAATTTGATTCAAATTGAACAGGGTGAGTCCATTAGTGCGGTGATTCCAGTCGTGGAATTTGAATCTGACAAGTACCTGTTCTTTGCAACCCGCCAAGGGATCGTGAAGAAGACTCCGCTTGACGATTATGTCAACATTCGCAAAGGCGGCTTGATTGCCATCAACCTTCGTGATGATGATGCGTTGATTGGGGTTCGCCTGACGGACGGCGAGCAGGAGATCATTATGGGTACGAAGATGGGAATGTCGATCCGATTCTCTGAGAACGACGTTCGATCCATGGGACGTTCGGCTACAGGTGTCAAAGGCATTACGCTTGATAGCGAAGATGTCGTAATTGACATGGATGTAGTCAATAAGGAGAACGATGTGCTTATTGTTACAGCCAAAGGCTACGGCAAACGTACCCCTATGGAAGATTATCGAATTCAGAGCCGTGGCGGTAAAGGGATTAAGACGATTAATGTAACGGACAAGAACGGTGCAGTCGTCGGCTTGAAGGTTGTACAGGATGGAGAGGACTTGATGATTATCACTGCATCAGGAACAATTATTCGTACAAGCATGTCGGGCATTTCCCAAATGGGTCGATACACGCAAGGTGTAAAGCTCATCAATATCCGCGACGACGATTCCGTATCTACGGTTAGCCGCTGCGATAAGACTGAGGATGATCCTGATGAATCCTCTGAAGAAGCAGAACAAAATCCGGGCATGACAGAGAGCGAAGCACCTTCTGCCTCCGAACCGGAATTAGAATAGAATGATGAACGTGAAGATGCAGCAGCAGTGTGAGCATTGACAACAGGTAGGGCGTATTCTTTTATAGAGTGCGCCCTTTTCCTTGATATAAGCAGATACATAACGATAACCGAGTCAAATCCATATGAAGAGGCCAACAGGAGAGTGTAATAACCTATGGTATTCATCCCCGTCTCGCAAGCTAAGCCAGGAGATCAATTGGAGCAGGACGTGATAACAGGGCTTGGCGGCGTAATTATGAATAAAGGAAGAACGCTCAGTGTACGTGATTTGGATGTGCTCGATGCTTTTATGATCAAATCAGTTGCAGTGGCAAGTTCATATCCTTCGCCGGTTATGGACAGTGCAGGGACACGTGCGGATGCGCCGGATCGCAAAAACAGTGAACCGACCATTCCTCAAGCATCATCACGCCAGACGAGCCATTTTCAACATGATGCCGGCTTTGTAGAATCATGGCTTCAGATGGTGAACCTACTCAAGAATGTATATAAGACAGCAGGGGCTACCAAGCTTCCTATATTAGAACTGCGCCAGCAAATGGAATGGCTGCTTGGACAGAGCGAACATTACTCTCCAGTCTGCTTCCATCCACAAATTAAAGAAATGCTGCAAGGAAATGAAGAAGACTATGTGTATCATAAATCCGCTGCTGTTGCGCTCACGTCATATCTTATCGGACAATGGAGCGGGTATCCTTCCAAAGAAGGGATGCAGATCGCTTTATCTGGGCTGCTGCACGATATTGGGAAGACTAAGGTCGATAGCGATATCTGGTCTAAAAAAGGCACCCTGACGGAAAACGAGAAGATTGAGATGCGCAGACATACCCATTATGGTTATGAGTTGCTTCGAAATGTGCCAGCCATTAATGATGGTGTTAAGCTTGCCGCATTGCAGCATCATGAGCGTATAGATGGGAGTGGGTACCCTCTAGGAGTAACGGGGGAGCGAATACACCCGTATGCCAAGATCGTAGCGATCGCTGATATCTTCCATGCGATGACACAGAATCGAATATATAAGAGAGCTTCCTCTCCTTATATTGCACTTGAGAGATTGAAGGAAGAATCATTCGGCCAGCTCGATCCCCAACTTGTACGCACATTCATCCATAAGGTGGCCCAGATGCATCAGAACGCATTTGTTAAACTGAATGATGGACGGGTGGGACGCATCGTATTTACGGAGGATTCTCACTTGACTCGTCCGTGGGTGTCGGTAGATGGCAGCATCGTTCAACTTACGCAGGAAAGACAGATGTGGATAGAGGAAGTACTTGCTGTACATTGATCCTATTGAGCGGTGCGAGTATAGTAGTAACCTTGTTATAGATTGGTATCGATAGAGTCTGCTATAGGGCTATGCACGGGTAGTTAGAATGGCTGCGCAATTAGCTTTAAAGCAGACTTATATTCTTTTTAAAGTTTTTTTCAAAAAGTGCTTGCGTTATTATTGTAGGCGTGATATATTATATGAGTCGCCGCTGAGA
>NZ_MAIS01000128.1:0-10550 GCF_001680695.1 Paenibacillus sp. KS1
GTCCATCGCTGACGATGACACTTCTCGCTCAGGTAAGATTGGCGAGTCTGTTACGTTGAAAGCTATCGACATCCCGGGCTACACGCCTGAGAAATCGGAAGTAACCTATACTGTAAAAGCTACAGACAACGTGGTTACCTTCTTCTACAAAGCGAACACTCAAAAAGTAATCATCAAGCATGTCAGCAGTCTTACAAACAGAGAAATCGCTGAACGAACATCTGCACAAGGTGTCACGGGCCAGACGATTACGTTGAAGGCTCTAAGCATTCCAGGCTTTACAGCTGACAAAGCTGAAGATAGCTATACGTTCAAAGCCGAGGACAATGTATACACATTCTGGTATACGCCAAGCCAACAGACACTGACAGTGGAGTATTTGAGCAAAGAAACCAAAGAAACACTTGCAGATTCTGAAACTTATAACCGGCCTACCGGCACGAAGCTTGGGTTGGAAGCCAAGAAGATTCCTGGCTATACGCCTGAGGTAGAAAGAGAGCTTTACACATTCACAGATAAAAACGACACGTACAAATTCTTCTACACCGCGAATCCACAAAAAGTAACCATCCACTACATTGACCAAGACACCAAGCTTCCTATCGCAAAAGATGCTTCGAAAGACGGAAAAACTGGAGAATCAATAACACTGACTGCATTAGAAGTTACAGGCTACACTCCAGTCAATCCAGAAGTAAAGTACACGTTCACTGCTGAGGCTAACCAAGAGCACACCTTCTTCTACACCAAGAATGCCCCTGTAGAACGTACTGTTCACGTCCACTATAAAGAGGCAGCTACTGGTGCAGTTCTGAAGGAATCTACTACGACTAGCGGCAAGGTCGGAGAAACGGTTACACTTAAAGCAGAAGATATTACGATTGATGGCGTAGTTTACGTTCCTGACTCCTATCAGCATGAATACACCATTACAGATCAAGAGGAACAATCCTATACCTTCACCTACACCAAGAAGGACGTTACTCCTCAAGAACGGACCGTGCACGTCCACTATAAGGATGCAGCTACTGGCACAGTTCTGAAGGAATCCACTTCAACAAGCGGCAAGGTTGGGGCAACCATCACACTGAGAGCAGAAGATATTACAGTTGATGGTGTAATCTATGTGCCAGATTCCTACCAGCATGAATACACAGTCACTGAGCAAGCTGAACAATCCTATACGTTCTTCTACAGCAAAAAAGATCTGCCAACCTATTTCGTAACTGTTCATCACCTTGAAGAAGGCACTGACGCAGTGCTGCAGGAACCTACTACGGTCAGCGGCAAGTCTGGCGAAGTCGTTCATGTAACAGCTGAGCCAATCTCCGTAGCAGACGCTGTGTATCAGCCTTTAAAATTCAACCATGACATTACGATTAACGGAACTCCAGAGCAACAGTATACGATTTACTACAAAAAGGGTGATCCTGTAGAGGCATTGCTGCTGACGGTACTGCATCTGGATAAGGAGACTCTTGCACCGGTAGCAGAACCAACTTCGTTGAAAGGCAAAGCCGGAGAGCACATCACACTGAAGCCAACACCGATTACAGTGACAGACGCTGTATATAATCCAGAACAGTCTACTTACAACTATGTCTTCACTGCAGATGCTTCACAGACGTTCACGATCCTCTACATCAAGAATCCAATCAGCAAGCCAGATCAGCATGTAACGATTAAATATGTGGAGCAAGGAACAGGCAAGCAACTCGTAAATCCAACGACGAAGAGCGGCAAAGCTGGGGAGAAGGTTGAACTTACGGCACTGTCCATATCGGGGTATACACCTGTTAAATCCACTGACACTTACACCTTCACTGATAAGGAAGGGCAAGAGTACATCTTCTATTACACGCAAAACTCAAGTGGCGGAGGCAGCAGCAGTGGCAGCAGCAGTTCCTATTATCCAAGCTCCAAGCCATTACCACCAGTTCCACCATTGCCACCGGTGCCGAAGTTAGAAACGCAATATCATTACAATTACATCAATGGATATCCGGATGGGGAAATCAAGCCGAAAAACCTGATCAGCCGCGAAGAAGTAGCTGCTATCTTCTATCGCCTAATGGAGAATACCACACGGGCCAACTTCTTGAAGGGAACCAACTCTTATAAAGATGTAGCCGAAAAGCGCTGGTCGAACAGACACATCTCCACGATGGAGAATGCAGGGATTATCACTGGATACCCGGATGGCACTTTCCTGCCAGAAAAACCGATTACGAGAGCAGAGTTCGCCGCAATTGCTTCCAGATTCGATAAGCTGAATGAGCAGACGAATACACTGTTCTCCGATATCAGCGGTCATTGGGCAGAGAAATACATCGTATCCGCAGCAAACAAAGGCTGGATTAAGGGTTATCCAGATGGCAAGTTCAAGCCAAATCAGTACATCACTCGTGCCGAAGCAATGGCGTTCATCAACAGCGTGTTGAACCGCAAAGTGCACAATGATGATGTCCACAAAGACGCGAAGAAATGGCCGGATATCGCCCCTGCGGATTGGTACTATTCCGATGTGATGGAAGCAACGAACTACCATGACTACCACCGCAACAAGGATGAATTCGAATCGTGGGAGAAAGTAAACGCTGATGTCGTGTACCCATAATCGCGACTGAGCACGAATATGCAGCAAAGCGCCTCTTCGACGCATGTCGAGGAGGCGCTTCTTCTATGTAGGGCTCCTAGCTCGCAAATAGCTTAGCCATAAATTCATAAGTTAACGGCATGCTGCTCTTCAAATCGTCCCTTGTCGTATCGCTAAACAAATACAAGCTGGCAGCTTCAGCGAAATACTCCGTTGGATACGTCGAGACATAGCCATCACCTTTATATTTTACACTTGCTTCTTTATTGAAAATGGTATTGAATTCTTCAGTACCACTAATTTCATTGAAAACGAGTCGGTCAACCGCATGCAGCGTCTCGTGAATTTCCAGATTCAACGAATTGTGCCCCTTCCCTTTCTCGCTATACCCGATGCGAACCGCCACAACTCGCTCGCTCACTCCAGGGACATCATCCCATGTCAATCCAGTGCCTTCCCACCCTCTTGGTACTACTCCCTTCAGGTAAGCAAGTTCTGGCTCGTTCGTAATGGCTCCTTGAGTAAGCTTAATCTTAACTCCTTTACTATATAGAGCATTCAAGACCGATGTCGGAATCTTCTCCAGCCGCTGCTTCATTGCAGCCGCCTCGCTTCGATTGTAATCGCCGCTAGGCAATACAACCAGCTTGTCCAGTATAGTTTGCTCCTGCGCTTTAACCGGAGCCGCGAATATCGGGCATACGATGATAACGGCAAGAATAAGTGCGACAATACGCTTGTCCCATTTCACGATACATTCTCCTCCCGAAGCGAACAGCTGATTAGCCGATTCAACACTGCCCTGCTTCATGATTGGTAACTGGCTGGCTTAGCGAATTCGCTGTAGCCCCTATAGCTTTGCGTCACCATTTTTCAATGGCTTTGCCCTTGTGCAAATACGGAGTGCATGATATGAAGTTTGCAAGCAATAAAAAAGATCCCCACTTACCGAAATAAGAAGGGATCGTAACGTACATGGACGTTGCCGCTATTCCTCTATAATCGGTAACTGGCTGGCTTAGCGAGATTCGCCGTAGCCCCTATAGCTTTGCGTCGCCATCTTTCAATGGGTTTGCCTTTATCAATATAGACTCTATTGAAATGGAAAATAAATCTATTAGTTCTATATCACTAGATTAATGCTGCTAGAATCCAAAGTCAAGCAGGTAACGGCAATTTTTTACAAGAAAATCGAGTCCTTTTTCCTCCCTATGCCTGAACTTGTCGCATTGTCCCATAACAAAGAGCCCCGAGACAATCGGAGCTCCTTACATCTTCTATGAATCTACCTACTCCATCACTGCCTATAGATTTACTTCGTATGCTCTAGAAGGCTTCACCAGGAATGATTTCATTAGATGCCTTGGACAAATTATTGGCTGTTGCTTGTCGGCCATCTGCAATCGACAGAATGAATATACGATAGGCAACACCACTTCGAAGTGCGGATCCTGTAATGTCCTTATCTGAAGAAGTAAGCGTCAGGATACCCTCCTCCGATACCTTCACCACACGATATCCTCCGTTGCGTACCCGATTGGCTTCCGTCAACGTAAAGCTATCTGCGTATCCAGAAGGAACTGCCATTATCGCGTAATAGGCGATGCCCTTGCTATCTGCTGCCTTATCGAACGATACTTTGAGGATTGCTCCTTCCCCTTCCAGAACAGCAGTTACATTCGCCGCTGCCGGAACCGCAGGATCAAGCAGCTTAAACTCCTCGGAAGGAGCAGAGAGAGCATTGGATGCACCTTTCCCTCCGGATACAGATAAGATAAATACTCGGTATGACATCCCTTTTGAGAGCTGCTTGCCGTACACATCACGTGCAGTATCAGGCAGCATCTCCTTCACAGCGCCCGCCTGCTTAGATACCTTCTTATAATTGATTGCCGATACGGTATTTGCAGCAGATAGCTTATAGCCATCCGCCTTCTCCGAAGGAACGATTAGAATTCGATATTCGGCAATTGTGGAATCATTAGCAGGTGCCGAGAAGCTCACCTCCACATCCCGACTATTGCCGCTGTTCTTTGTTCCTTTCACAGCAACATTTGTAACTGTGTCTGCCCCTAGGTTATCTTCCAAGACGATATTTGGGGAAGGTGCTGACAATGCATTTGTTCCGCCGTCATTGTCTCCTACTGACAAAATAAAGACTCGATAACTAACGCCATTTTTAATGGACGAACCATCCACATCACGAGCATCCGTGGATAACGTCAAAGTATGATTCGCTCCGTTCGTATTGACAACTGTGTAATTGGATCGCGATACTTCACTAGCCGCAGAAACGCCGAACTGACTTGCATTCGCCGATTTTACGACCAGCACTCTATATTGGCGTATATTCGACTCATCTACTGCTCGGGTATATGCTACCTGTAGATCTCGGCCATCACGATAATCGCTAACATCCTGTACACCCACATTCGTAGCGGAGTATACCACAGCACGATTCTCCAGTGTAATCGGCCAAGACGGATTGGATAAGGCATCGGAGTAACTGCCCTTCCCAACAGATAAGACAAATACCTGATAACTGACTCCATTTCGAATAGAAGAGCCATCCACATCACGGGCATTGGAAGGCAGCACAATACTTTGATTTCGTCCCGTTGTACTGACAGCGATATAATTTGATCTAGGTATTTCATTTGCACCGGACAGTGTAAATCGATTGGCATCTGATGACTTTACGACCATAATTCGATACTGGCTAATATCCGACTCATCCGATGCCTGCTCGAAGCTAACTCGCAAATCACGGCCATCATTATAATCGCTAACATCACTGACCGTTACATTCTTAGACGCCTGAACATTCCCTTTATTGTTGAGTACGATCGCAGAAGATGCTGCGGAGAGTGCAGAAGCATTGCCATCCTTGGCTACTGCCATTACGAATACGCGGTACGTCTCCCCATTGCCAATATAAGATCCCTGTACATCTCGAGCATTGGACGGCAATGTCGTCGTTATGTTGTATCCATTCCACGCAACATCATAATATCTGCCGGACGGAACTCGGTTCGCATCGGACAGATCGAAGCTTCCGGCATCTCGATTTCTGACTACAAAGATCCGGTAATAGCTCACCTTCGATTCATCGCCGGAGCGAATAAAGCTAACCTGCAAGTCACGGCCATCCCCGTAATTGCCCACATCATCCACTTTTGTAATGGACGGCGCCGCGATCGGACGATCCAGCGTAATAGAGGATGAACCTGCAGACAACGCATGCGGAGACACCTTGCTATTGCTGCTTACAGAGAGTACAAATACGGTATATGAAATATCGCTGCGAATATAATCACCGGATACATCTCTTGAGGAAGAGGAGAGCGTTGTCGCTAACGTAGAATTGGAACCAGATTTGGAGATTGTCGTGTAGAATGAGTTAGGCACAGCATTTGCAGCAGCCGTGTCAAACCGATTGGCATCTCTTGTCTTCACAACGTGGATTTGATAATTCGCGATGTAATCATCATACTGCGGTCGTGCAAAGCTGACCTGAAGATCTCGGCCATCTCCGTAGTCGGCCACATCGCGTACTTGCACATTGCTTACAGCGGACACTGTTGTGTTCGTTAATGTTAGGGTTTGGGAAGCTGAAGATAACGCCGACTTGTTCGTGCCTTTGCCTACCGCAAGCACTAACACCACGTAGAATTGACTCTTCTTCAGAAGGTCTCCATCTACATCGCGAGTGTTGGATGTAAGCGGCACTTGTTGTGGCCCGCCAATCGGGAACGCCACGGTATATTGACCTGTGGGAACAGCCAATGCTTGCGACAAGGTGAATCCATAGACATTCGCGGCCTTCACTACAAATACGCGATAGTGATCCACCGCTGATTCCGTTGCCGATTTCAAGAAGCTGACCTCCACATCACGGCCATCTCCATACTTGCCAGCCGTTTGCGCGCTGACACTTGTAACTGGGGCTACCGTGTTATTCGAAGGGAGTGTCCGAATATAAACGCTCTGTGATCGCTGATCCCAGCCTACCTCTGCCCCAATTGCCTCACTGACGAAGCGTACAGGCACCATGGTTCTCCCTAGCAATGTCTGCGGCGGTACATCAAGTACAACAGCGGAGCCGTTTATGGTCGCTGCCTTGGAGCCAATCTTCAGCACAATGGTAGTATCGTCCTTAATGGCCGTCACCATTTGCTTTCTCTGATCCCACAACACCTTGGCATCAAGCGCTTCGAATATGGCGCGCATCGGAAGCATCGTTCGACCCTGAAGCGTTGTCGGTGGCTGATCCGTAACCAACTTCACCCCATCCATGTAAATGCTGATGGATGCAGCTGCTTGTAGCTGTGTAGGAATGACAAGCAGCAGCATGACGACTGCCACAATCCCTGACAGTATCCTTTTCACCCGTTCCTCCTCCTCGTTCACCAAGCATGATAATTCAATATATGTCTTCCTGTTGCCTTCTTAACGTGGCAATCTAGAGAAAGGTTTCGCTCTAAGTTGCAATCATTCATATTTGGGCTTGTCCTTTTTTTCGCATGGCTTCCATTACTATTCAACAGGATAGTTACTATATAAAATAACCGTACTTTTATTAGAAAAGCAGTTCGATTATGATAACAGCACAGCATGCGCATGTTGAATTCATAATTACGGAATGTGATGGAGCAAGGCTTAGGAGGAAGAACCACCGTATGAGAGCAATTGTATTCGGAAGCACCGGCTTCATTGGAAGCCATGTCGTAGAGCAACTCCTGCATGCCGGGCATGAGGTTACCGCCGCCGCACGGCATACAAGCAATATCTCATGGCTCAAACTGAGCGGCGCCCAAGTCATCCAACTCCATATGGAGAACCGTACAGAACTGGCTTCTGTCATCCAAGGACATGATGTGGTCTACAACTGCACAGCAGATGCGAAGCTGAATTCGACGATACGCTCAGACGCACCCGTAGAAATTCAATTGACGAAATGGTTGACAGACACTGCAGCCGCGCAAGGAGTAGCCCGCTTCGTTCAGTTAAGCACCATTGTTGTCTATGATTTCCGCAGCAAAGAGCCAATTGATGAACGATACGATACTCAGCCGATATACCCGATACAGCAGTTAGGACTAGCAAGGGAGAAGATCGTACAAGAAGCTGGCCTCGGTAGTGGAATGAAGACGGCAATATTACGTCCGGCAAGCACGATTGGAGTACGCGATCAATCCTCATTCTTCGCCAGAATGTTCGCGGCACATGCCCGCGATCAGTATCCAATCATCGGTGATGGTTCAACGAAGGTTTCTCTCGTCGATACTCGCGACATCGGCCGTGCGATGGAGTGGCTTGGTACATATGGTGAGGTCGGGCAGGATAATGGGGTTTATGTATTGAAAGGATTCGATACGACTTGGATGCAATTGAAAGAGGCCATCGATGCCGCTACAGGCAAGCGCGCTTCCCTTCTCCATATCCCCGCTGAACTGACTGAGGAACAACGGAAAGCGTATCCTATGTCGCCTTTTGCATGGGACACATTAACGACCGACCGCATTTGGGACGATGCGCAAATTCGCCAGCAGGGATTTCAAACCCTCTATTCCATGGAGGAATCGGTTACGGATGCAGTTCAGGATATGATGACTCGGCAGCAATAAAAAGGGATTGCTTTCTGCATTCGGCTTTTGGCATCAACTACAGCAAATATGAAAAGGAAAAGGCATTCCTAACGTAGCATCATCGCCTCGTTAGAACTGCCTTTTCCTTCTTTTTCCTTCTATGTATTTGTTGCATTTCACTTAAATTCGTTCGGATTGTCTCTTCTGCCGATCATTTAATAAAGACTCAAATTGATATACATAGGTTCCATTGTCAGCAATTCGCAGCGTACATACCCCTTGTGACTTTAAACGATCCAGGATCTGCGCGGCTTCATCCAAGGTCATCTCGCTATGAACCGCAATTTCCGCAGCTGTAATATAGCCTCCGAGCTCAGCAGCCAGACGAAGCGCAATTTTCTCTTTTTGCTTCATATGCCCTTCTGCTAAGTCTTGAGCTGCCTTTTGACTTTTAGACATCTGCACAATAACATACCCTACAACAAAAAGCGCTATTAGTAATAAAATTATCAGGCCATCTGTCACAAGCCAGCGGAAGAGAACAAGCATCATAGCGAGTAGAACAGCAAGGCCAATGCATCCGCCCGACCAAGAACCATTATTATTCAATGTCTTACCCCCATGTAAGGATCTGTTTTTCTACTAATTATATCTAATTTTTCTACATTTTTCGACCAATTCCTATTCATCATATTGACGAAATGCACAAAAAAAGAGCACGTCATCCGTGCTCCCTAAAGCTAAAAAACGTTACATCGTGCTATAAAACATTGCTTTCAACCCTTACTTGGAGGATTGAACTGGACTCGTGTTGGCAAGAACGGCTATCTTCTTCTCACCCTTGACCATAGCAGACTTGCATTGCGGGCATGTCGGTTCATTTGAAAAAGTGAAATTATCTCGCATCCATCCATTGCAATCTTCACTCGAACATATCCACACCGATGTTATTTCCATCGGCACATCCTCTTGTGATTTCTTCCGCGAGCTGTACAAACCCCATCTCTCCTCACATGATATGTTGATACGCCGACTGTAAATATAAAAGCCCCAAACGTCACGTTCGGGGCACGATATTGCGACTACAGCCGAATCAGTATGGTTCCATTATACCATACTTCCAGATTAATCTGTGTAAAAAGTGGATCTCCGTTCCAATTCTGAATCAACCTGTACAAAAAGCTTTGTTGAGAAGTGGCTATTTCCTGCCGTAATCGGCCTTAATCTCGCCCCAATGCTCGGTTTCCACCTTCAGGATTTTATTGATGTAGGTATTCGTCTGCAGCCAATGAAGCGCCCGGTCTAGTAAATTCCACACTTCCTGCGTCGATTCATTGCGAACAAGCGTTGTCGCCACTTTCTTCTCGCGTACCCACTTCATCGCGGTTCGCGAATCACTGTATATGGTCTTATTGCTGCCTTGCTGCTTGAGGTAAGCCAAAGAATGCACGATGGCAAGGAACTCGCCTAAGTTGTTCGTTCCATTGGGAATAGGGCCATTTGCAAAGATTACTTCTCCTGTCTTCGTATCTACTCCCTGATACTCGATCGGCCCTGGATTCCCTCTCGTCCCTACATCTACGGAAATGCTGTTATAATCAATCTCCGATTTGGATACGGGAGCAGCAGTCCCCGCGGACTTCCCAGCCGCTCCCTTCTTGGCAGAACCTTGACCCCAATGCTTCTTCCAGCCTTCCCGATAGGCCTTATCCGCTTCGCTCTTGGAGGCATAGGACTTATACTTCGCGTCCTTGTAATTGCTCACTTGCGCTTGGCATTCCGGCCAGCTCGTATAGATTCCTGGCTTACTGCCTTCCCATACCACATAGTATTTCTGCTGCGCCATAACTCGTACCGCTCCTTCACCTTCTGCTTCTCTATTGACAGCGATTCGCCTGCCACTCCACCAGAAATACAGAGGAACATGTTGTTCCTCGTGATCCAGCGTTAGTTGCTCCATCTCTTTACGCCAAGCTTACGTCCATCCCCAGCAAAATCCGTCTCTGTCCCATGCGACTTTGCCGCGATGCAGCTTACGGAACGCCTTCTTCACTTCCTTGTCGAGCGAAGCATTCCCATTCTCATTCACATATACGAAATGCTCCCCGAAGTGCGTCTTCACATATTCAATGACATCGCTCTGATAAGCGACACCCTTCGTTCTAATTTCATCGATCATCCATTCCGCTACTTGCTGAGCTGTGTATTCCACCAACATTCCACTCCTAATTCGTATCGATACTTGCATGCCTGTTCTCATTATAAATGAGCCCGCATCATATTCCTAATGTGCTCCACAAATTATCCCTAATAAAAAAGCTGTCGGTATCCGACAGCCAGATTGTTGAGAAACCCTGTCTTTTTAT
>NZ_MAIS01000184.1:0-2871 GCF_001680695.1 Paenibacillus sp. KS1
GAAGATGAACTTTCGTCAGTTCGCGTTTAAGAATGTATTTCGGAACAAGCGATTGTATGCCGGGTATTTCATAAGCTGCGCCTTCTCCGTAATGATTTTCTTTGTCTATTCGATGCTGGCTTTTCACCCAGAATTGAACATGGCTGGCAGCGGCAAGTACGGCAAGGGTGCACAGGCGGGGATGGAGGTAGCTCAGTACATTATTTATGTGTTCTCCTTCTTCTTCATCCTGTATTCCATGAGCGTCTTCTTGAAGACACGGAAGAAAGAATTCGGTGTGTGTATTATGCAAGGGATGTCTGACATGCAGTTGAAGCGCCTTGTATTTGTAGAAAATATCATTATCGGATTTGCTTCAACGGTTGCAGGGATAGTGACCGGATTAGTATTGTCAAAGGGAATGCTCATGCTAGGCTCTTCCTTGTTGTATTTGGATGACCCATTGTCATTCTATTTCCCAACGACAGCGTTGTGGTTCACGTTCGCAGCCTTCATGGCACTGTTTATTTCGATTTCATTATTTACGGCTACCATATTACGTACAAGTTCCTTGATCGACCTGCTAAAAGCTTCAACGAAGCCGAAGCCAGAGCCTAAGGCTAATGCGGTGCTCGCGATATTTGCAGCACTGTGCATCTTAGGCGGCTACGGAACTGCGTTCGTAGTCCGCGGGGAACAGGTCCTATTCGCCATGCTGCCTGTAGTCGTTCTTGTCTCGGTAGGCACTTATTTCTTATTCACACAGCTAAGCGTGTTCATTATTAATAGGCTGAAGAAGAAGCAGAAGCTGTACCGCAGAAACACAAATATGCTGACCTTGTCAGACTTGGCCTATCGGATGAAGGACAATGCACGGATGTTCTTCCTCGTCGCCATTATTTCTACTGTAGCTTTTACGGCTATTGGTACACTCGTTGGCTTCAAGGCAATGCTGACAAATAGTGTGGCAGATTTGATGCCGCCTATGTCGTATGAATCGAATACAATGAACAATAAGCAAGAGCAGAAACATGTAGATTTGATTGAGTCAGCACTCAAGAAAGAAAACATCAAGTATGATGCCTACATCATTCATAGCAAAACAGCAGAATTCAAAGATGGATCGATTATGAAGGTGATGGGGGCAACGGAATACAATTCATTCGCCAAAGAGCGCATTGAGCTCCGTCAGGGTGAAGGATTCGTACTGGAAACGATAAGCAATGATTTTGGCAATAGGAGCACAGCTTCGAATTGGTCAAAGGGGCAGTCCTTGACATTGAAGAAGACAGGTAAGCTGAAGCTTGTTGACACACTTGAGATGACCGACGATGTGAGACAATATGTATCGAGCGGCGAAGTACTGGTAATGTCAGATGAGGACTTTAAGGCAAACCCGCTTACGAAGTTCGACGAGACAAATTATATCTTCAACATGGACAACTGGCAGGCGACAAAGACATTGTCAGCAGATCTGGAAAAGCAGTTCCAAAAAGAAAAGCAGCAAGACTTCCGCTTCCAATCCAGAGCGACATCGATGTCAGAACTCAATCAAGGAATGGGACAAATCTTGCTGACGGGCTTATTTGTCGGAGTCGTGTTCTTCGTATCAGCAGGCAGCTTCCTGTATTTCCGCCTCTTCTCAGATTTGGATAATGATCTTGTCCAGTATCGGGCAATTTCGAAGCTGGGACTGACAGAAGGGGAACTATCCAAGGTTGTTACGACGCAAATCGGACTTCTGTTCTTTGTTCCGATCATTGTAGCTATCGTTCATGGAGCGGTTGCACTGAATACGTTGCAGAATTTGTTCCCGAACGTATCGATTTTGAAAGAAATCATACTCGTATTAGGCACGTTCTTCATCATTCAGGTCGTGTACTTCTTGCTCATTCGTGCGAACTATGTAAGAAAGCTGAAAAAAGTATTGTAATTACGAAGGAATATCGCAGTAGACGTTATTGGGGGCAGGCCGTATCATGGCCTGCTCTTTTTTTAATTGCGACGGCACAACAGCTCTGGTGAACATGACAAAAATGAAAGGAAAATGTAAGCAATAACAATGGTTGTATTTGCTAATCGGGAGTAAAGTGAAGGTACCGAAATCAACAAGGAGCGTGTAATTCTGCTATGCTAGAGGTTAAAAATGTATCCAAAGTATATGAGGGTAAAGTCTCTTATCAAGCATTATCGAATTTGAACCTAACCATTCGCGAAGGTGAGTTCGTCGGGATTATGGGACCGTCAGGAAGCGGGAAAACGACATTTTTAAACGTGGTATCGACAATCGACAAGCCCACATCAGGAGAAGTATTGATTGGTGGGAGCAATGCGCACGCCTTAAATAAACGCAAGTTGGCACTGTTCCGCCGCCGTCAGCTTGGCTTCGTGTTTCAGGATTTCAACCTGCTGCAAACCTTGACGGTGAAGGAAAACATCGTATTTCCATTAACACTGGAAAATGTGAGCATTAAGGAGCAGGAGCAGCGTGTGCAAACGATAGCGGAGAAACTGGGCATCAAGCAAATTTTGGACAAGCGCACGTACGAAATCTCTGGGGGACAATGCCAGCGGACTGCGATTGCGCGTGCTATGATCCATAATCCGAAGCTGCTTCTAGCGGATGAACCGACGGGGAATCTGGATTCGAAGTCAGCCAAGGATGTTCTCGAAATGATGCAGAAAATCAATAAGGAAGACGGCACGACGATGATGATGGTTACTCACGACGCATTTGCTGCCAGTTACTGTGATCGCGTCATCTTCATCAAGGACGGCTCGCTGTACCGAGAGCTGCATAAGCATGATCAACGACAAGTGTTCTTCCAAGAAATTATGAATGTGTTGTCGGCAATAGGAGGCGCGGAAGATGAACTTTCGTCAGTTCGCGTT